>CAZZML010000319.1:0-4208 GCA_964654735.1 uncultured Roseivirgaceae bacterium
AAAGTACTATTATAGCAACTATATTAGCAAAATGGTGAAGATGAGCTAGGGTTAACAAAGTTGTTTACCTATCCGGCAAATAAGATAATTGAACTCTAAATTTCGAATCAATCGCTCCTAGCTTTTTATAAGCAGCATTTGAAATTCGTATGACTATTTTAGTGTTAACCCCAGTATTGGGTAGTTTACCAATCACTCGAACAAATACCATTTGGTCATTCATTTCGTTTTTTACAGCTATAATAGCCCCTATTTTAGCAGTTCGATGCAAAGCCAAATATTTAATGGTATGTTCCGAATCCTTAATGGTAGATGCGACACCCGACTCTATTATTTTTTCAATTTCATAACGTCTGCTTAACGAAGCCTGAGTGGTATCAATTTTTGTTGGGTGTACATAATTTCCACTGGTACTTATGCCAACTATCAATTTTTGCCCAACTTTTAAAGATGTTGATTGCAACTGATTCCAATTAATTATATCATCTACTGTAATATTATAGATACGAGCAATGCCATAAAGCCCCTCTCCCTGTGTAACAATATGAATTTGATTGCCTTTATCAGTAACTATTTTTATCGGATCAAGCTTTTTGACATCTCCGTTTATTATTAATTTTTGACCAATATCCAACTCAGTAGATTTTAATTGGCTCCATTCCATTATCTGATTAACCGATACATTGTAGTTTCTGCTAACCCCGTACAAAGTTTCACCACTTTTTACAATATGGTAGTTAGTTGTACTCTTTGCAATGGTTTTTTTCTTTCCTGAATAGAGCACCTTTATTACCATACCAATCTGTAACCCTTTTTTAACTTCAGGAGAAACAGCAACAATATCGCGCATAGTTGCACCGTACTTAGATGAAATAGAATAGACGGTTTCTCCCTGCTCAACTTGATGAAGCACATATACTTTCCCATTAATTACTTCTGAACCAATGGAATCTAAAGGGTTGGCATTTAAAACTGATACGAGCAGCAAAAAACCAAACAATAAATAAGAAAATCGAATAATCATATAATTAATCTTTACGACTTAAGGTCAACTCAAGTTTACACGTAAAAGTATAGAATTCAACATTGTTACTTCTCTCAAATTCAATAAAAAGAATTCATAATTTATGCGAATGGTTAGAAGTTGAATTTAAATTCTAACTAATTTTATAGCAACGAAAATCAACATAAATGAAACAGCTAACTCAACTTTTTAGTATTGCCTTAATCAGTCTTTTATCATTTTCTTTGGCTCAAGCCCAAACCAAAGTACTTAAGCTCAATATCGATGCCGAAATTGATCCCCGAATGAGCAGATATATCGACTTAGGATTAACCGCTGCTACTGCCGGTAATTACGATATAGTGATGATTGAAATGGACACTTATGGCGGATTGGTTTCCGATGCAAAAGACATAGTGGAGCTATTACTCGATTTTGAAAAGCCTGTATATGTATGGATAAATAAAGATGCGGCCTCGGCTGGCGCACTCATTTCGATTGCCTGCGATAGCATATATATGGCTGCCGGTGCCAGTATTGGTGCTGCTACTGTAGTTACCGGTGAAGGAGAGGCTGCCCCAGATAAATACCAGAGCTATATGCGTGCCACCATGCGAACAACAGCGGAAGAAACAGGTAGAGACCCCGCCATTGCTGAAGCTATGGTAGATCCATCAATAGAAATAGAAGGCGTTACTGAAAAAGATAAAGTACTAACATTTACTACCTCAGAAGCAATTAAACATGGTTTTTGTGAAGGCGAGATGAAATCAATTGATGCTATTTTAACACAGAATATTAAAGGTAGCTATGAAGTGGACGAGTTTTCACCTGGGTTTATAGAAAAAATTGTGGCTATATTTTTAAGTCCATATTTAAGCGGAATATTATTGATGATTATTATCGGTGGCATTTATTTTGAGTTACAAACACCAGGGGTTGGTTTTCCAATACTGGCAGCAATTACTGCCGCAGTATTGTATTTTGTACCTTATTACTTAACAGGTCTGGCCGCTAATTGGGAACTAGTGTTATTTATAGTTGGCCTTTTGCTCATTGCTCTGGAAGTAGCCGTAATTCCCGGTTTTGGCCTTGCAGGCATTGCTGGCATTACTTTTACGTTTAGTGCACTTGTATTGGTTATGCTCAATAATGATATGTTCGATTTTACTTTTGTACCCTTTAGCGATATTATGACGGCTTTTACAACTACTATGACGGCACTTATTGGGAGTTTTGTCATCATGTTTTTTGGAGGGGTGAGATTGACTAATTCAAAAATATTTAAGCGAATGGCTTTAATGAGTACCCAAGAGAAATCGGAAGGTTATACAGCACGCTTTCACGAAACAATGGTTGGCCAAAGTGGGGTAGTACATTCTGTTTTACGGCCAAGTGGCAAAGTTATGATTAACAACACTTTATACGATGCTTTAACCAGAGGTTCTTACTTAGAAAAAGGAATAGAAGTAACCGTTATTGGAGAAGAAGGCAATGCATTGGTGGTGCGGAAGAATATTTGATGAGAAAATGGTTCTACCTTAATTTTTCTCCTATTGGCATATTCATTTGTAGGTACTACTATTAAACCAGCAAAATGGTTATATTGAAGTTATCAGTATTCTAGATATCTGGATAAATCTACCTCATCCCTCCCATTAAATTGGCAAGGCCTTTTTTCACCCCTCCCATTTTGTTCATAGTTTTCATCATCTTGCGCATATCGCCAAATTGCTTAAGTAAATTATTCACTTCTTGAACGGAAGTGCCACTTCCACCGGCAATCCGCTTTTTTCGGCTGCCATTAATTACATCAGGTTTTATACGTTCTAAGTTAGTCATTGAACGAATTATGGCTTCTACCGGCTTAAACGACTCATCGTCCAAATCAACATCTTTCATGGCCTTACCCATGCCGGGAATCATACCCATAATATCCTTCATATTTCCCATTTTCTTAATCTGCTCCAACTGACTAAGAAAATCATTGAGATCAAATTCGTTTTTACGAATCTTTTTATTAAGCTTACGTGCTTCGTCTTCATCAAAGGTTTGTTGTGCTTTTTCCACCAACGAAACCACATCACCCATACCAAGTATTCTGCTTGCCATCCTTTCAGGATGAAAAAGGTCGATGGCATCTAGGGTTTCACCAGTACTTATATATTTAATTGGTTTTTCAACAACTGTTCTGATAGAAAGGGCTGCTCCACCTCTGGTATCACCATCTAATTTGGTTAACACAACGCCATCAAAATTAAGTCGCTCGTTAAAGGTCTTAGCTGTATTTACAGCATCTTGACCCGTCATAGAATCCACCACAAATAATGTTTCTGAAGGATTTAATGCAGCTTTTAACGCTTCAATCTCGTCCATCATTTGCTCATCAACCGCCAAACGGCCGGCCGTATCTACTATTACTATTTTCTTACCTGCTTTTTTGGCATGTTTAATAGCAGCCTCTGCAATTTTAATGGCGTTCTTATTTTCAGGTTCGGCATATACCTCTACCTCAATTTGCTCACCCAACACTTGCAATTGTGTAATAGCCGCAGGTCGGTAAATATCGCAAGCGGCTAGCATCACTTGACGACCTTGGCTTTTAAATAACTTAGCAAGCTTGCCTGTAAAAGTGGTTTTACCGGAACCTTGCAGACCAGAAATCAGAATAACAGCCGGATCGCCTTTTACACTAATGGGTTCGTTTGCACTTCCCATTAACCGAGTAAGCTCATCGCTTACAATTTTGGTAAGCAACTGTCCGGGAGAAACTGCCGTGAGCACATCCTGCCCTAAAGCTTCCTCTTTAATCGTGTCTGTAACCTGCTTGGCAACTTTATAATTTACATCGGCATCAATAAGTGCTTTTCTAATTTCTTTAACCGTAGTAGCTACGTTAATTTCAGTTATTCTCCCCTGCCCTTTTAAGGTTTGAAAGGCCTTATCCAGTTTTACACTTAAACTATCAAACATAATATTCTAAAATTTTCGTTCTACTGCCAATTTAATGATATAAGTTATACTTATTTGTTAAAAACCTATCTTAAAATGCTTTAATGAGTGAATGCTAAAATTGTTGTATTGACTATTTATAGCTACTTATTGTTTTATTCTCGCATTAAATCATTTTATCATTAACAAAGCTGGTTCAACCCGAAATATGCAATAGTAATTCTATTACGTGTTTAAATCGCTGCAAATCAGT
>CAZZML010000320.1:0-4203 GCA_964654735.1 uncultured Roseivirgaceae bacterium
CCGATGATTTGGCATCCTTTCAAAATCAGTTAGATTTGCAGCTGCAAAAACTGAATACCTATTATTTTGATCTCGTATCAGGTAATATTTTGTCAGAATTAGAAATTATACCACTTAAAAATAACTCGTTTAGAAACTATATGAAATCGATTGGCAAATTAGGCGGGCAAAACAAAGTGCCTCGCTTATCAAACGATCGAAAACTAGCAGATGAGTTAATTGCCTACAGAAAATAATTTATTGGAACCCACAGATAATAAGGATCGCAAGCATATTGCCATACTAGGCTCCACAGGCTCAATTGGTACGCAAGCACTCGAAGTGATTGAAGTAAATCAATCTCATTTTGTGGTGGAAGTGTTAACTGCGGGTAATAATGCGGAGCTTCTAATCCAGCAAGCCAAGAAGTTTAGACCCAATGTAGTGGTTATCGGAAACGAGGCCAAATACAATTTGGTGCAAGAAGCGTTAAATCCGTTGGACATTAAGGTATATGCCGGTGAAAAGGCTTTGGCTTCGGTGGTTGAGATGGAATCTATTGATTTGGTATTGACTGCTTTGGTAGGTTATGCAGGTTTGCAACCCACCTTAAGAGCCATTGAGTTCGGTAAATCAATAGCTTTAGCCAATAAAGAAACGTTAGTGGTAGCAGGTGAGTTGGTTACAAAACTAGCTGAGGAAAAAGGGGTGAATTTATATCCGGTAGATTCGGAACATTCTGCCATTTTTCAATGCTTGGTAGGGGAGTTTCATAACCCAATTGAAAAAATAATATTAACCGCCTCGGGTGGTCCATTTAGAGGAAAAGATATTGGCTATCTAAAAACCGTAACCAAGGCACAGGCACTCAAACACCCTAACTGGGATATGGGGGCAAAAATTACCATCGATTCTGCCTCTTTAATGAATAAAGGGTTGGAAGTAATTGAGGCAAAGTGGCTTTTTGGACTTAGAAGAGAACAAATTGAGGTTGTAGTGCATCCTCAGTCTATCATTCATTCGATTGTGCAGTTCGAAGATGGCTCTATGAAGGCACAAATGGGGCTGCCTGATATGAAGTTGCCTATTCAATATGCCTTGGGTTACCCAAACCGTTTACCTTCAAAATTTCCACGATTCAATTTTTTGAATTACCCATCGCTTACCTTTGAAGAACCTGACCTAAAATCATTTCGAAATTTAGGACTGACCTATGAGGCAATGGACAAAGGAGGCAATATGCCTTGTGTGTTAAACGCAGCCAATGAGGTGGCAGTAGATGCCTTTTTGCACGATAAAGTAAAATTTTTGGAGATGTCGGACATAGTGGAAACTTGCTTGGCAAAACTGCCGTTTACAGCATCTCCGCAATATGATAATCTGGTAGAAACAGATAAAGAAACAAGACGAATAGCAACAGAACTAATTAATTAATGGAAGGTTTAATAATGGCAGCTCAGATTATTCTGAGCTTATCGATTTTAGTAGGAGTACACGAAGCAGGACATATGTTTGCTGCTAAGTTTTTTGGAATGCGCGTAGAGCAATTCTCCATTGGGTTTCCTCCTAAAATATTTGGAGTAAAATATGGCGAAACAGAATATACCTTTGGTGCTATACCTTTAGGTGGGTTTGTAAAAATATCTGGTATGATTGACGAATCGATGGATACGGATGCCATGAGTGAGGAGCCTAAAGAGTATGAGTTTAGAACAAAACCTGCCTGGCAACGGCTCATAGTAATGCTTGGAGGAATTATTGTAAACGTAGTTGTGGGGATGCTCATTTTTACCACATTGGTTTTTACGTATGGAGAGCAGTATTTTCCTAAGGACGAAGTAAATAAGTACGGAATTGTAGCGCATGAAATTGCTCAAAAAATAGGATTACAAACAGGTGATATAATTGTAAATATTACTGGTAAAGATTATGATCGTTTTAATGACCTTATGGGCTCTGAAGCTCTTTTAAGTGATAATGCATATTATACCGTACAACGTGGTACAGAGGAATTAAAGATTGAAATACCTTCAAATTTAATTGAAGACCTCTCTGATAAAAACAAAGCAGGTTTGTTTATGGAACCAAGGTTTCCATTTGAAGTGGGAGCCATTAGCCCAAGCAGTGCAGCTGATAAAGTTGGATTAGAACCAGGTGATAAAATTATAGCAGTAGGTGGTGTTAAAGTTGATTATTTCGATCAGTTTGAAGTGGAGAAGCATAAGCATGCCGGGGCAAGTGTAAATTTGTCTATTTTAAGAGGAGAGGAGAATTTAAAGTTTACCGTTGATTTAGATAGCTCTGCTACGGTAGGATTCCAAGCTATTCCTTTATTGAAATTAAAAACGGAAGAATATGGGATTGTTGATGCCGCCAGAATTGGAAGTGGACAAGCATTTGCAGCGGTTTGGCTAAACATTAAAGGCTTAGGGAAAGTATTTTCAGGCGATATTGACCCTCGAAAAGCATTATCAGGGCCAATAGGAATTGCCCGTATTTTTGGAGGTACTTGGGATTGGCATCGCTTCTGGAACTTAACAGGAATGCTTTCTATGGTGTTGGCATTTATGAATTTATTGCCTATCCCAGCCTTGGACGGGGGGCACGTAGTATTTTTAATGTATGAAATCATTTCAGGCAGAAAGCCATCTGATAAATTTTTAGAGAATGCACAAAAAGTGGGCATGGTAATGCTACTTGCACTCATGGTGTTTGTGTTTGGTAACGATATTTGGAACTTGTTTTAATCAAAAAAATGCTCAAGTGAACCCATTTCATCTTGCCATTCCAGTATCGGATCTAGTTAAATGTAGAAAGTTTTATAGAGAAGTACTGGATTGCAAAGAAGGTAGAAGTGATTCAAAATGGGTTGATTTTAATTTTTTCGGTCATCAACTCGTAATTCATGAAAAACCAGAGAACTCGTCTTCTGAAAAGCAAATCTCAAATCCTGTGGATGGGCATGATGTGCCTGTACCTCATTTTGGTGTTGTATTAGAATGGGATAAGTGGACAGAGTTATCTGGAAGTTTAAAAACGAAAGGTATCAAATTTATAATCGAGCCTTATATCCGTTTTAAAGGTAAAGTGGGTGAACGCACTTGGCTAAATTTGCGTAGGGATTAAAAGCACAAAAGTTCTGATTACCCACTAAGACAAATATTTGATTTGCTAGCAAATCAAGAAATAACACTTAGTCAAATCAGAGATTTGGCGAAGCTAGCTAAACCCCCTACAACTTTAATAACCCACTTAAACCCTAGCAATTTAGGTGTTGTTGTATGCTGTGCAAGCCCTAAATCACTCCTCAAAAGCCAATAAAATATAAAGCTAAAATACTAGAATACTTAGCCGATTGGTTTGGTTGGTAACGTATGGTTACTGAAACCTTTTTAAATCAAAATAGTATATATAAACAAATAATGTTTACATTTAAGCAGCAAAGAGTGGAAACGATTTCTTACTTTTGCACTTCGATTTTTTAAAACTAAGAAGATATGGAAAGAGAGCTAACAATTGAAATACCTTTATTGATGACGGTTGATGCAGGTAAATATCTTATTGCAAGCAGTCACCTCTCAATTTACATTCAAGGTAACACTGAAGGTCAAGCAAAAGAAATGTTTGAAAAATCAGCCGATATGCTTTTTGATAAATGGGCTGAGCAGAATAGGCTTATAAGTCAATTACGAGCAGGAGGTTTGCTTAAATCGGATGTCATAATTAAAGATCTTCCTGAGACCGCAGTAGGATCAATTCGAATGCCTCCGTTAGAATTGGGTCATTACGAAAATGCTCTTGTAGCCGTTTGTTAGAAGTATGGATTGTAAGTACACTGATGTTTGCAAATATTTACTTGCTTTAGAATTTACATTGGATAGCGAGATAGGTGATCTAAAAATGTACGAAAACCCATTGGGTGATTTCCTGACAGTTAATGTCGATGGAGATCGAATTTCGGATGTTTTGCTAGAAAAGGTTTTGATTGATATTGGAAAAACAAGGCAAGATTTTGATCTCTTTGTAAATGGGCATTAACCCATCCTTTACTACAAATCTGTAGTTAATCATTTCTTTGGAACTGAGGGCTAGAAGTGTAGTAAGCATTGCATACAACAAGCAACTATGTTCTTTTTAGATCCGGATGGTAATGCGCTAGTGTTTAAAGCCTTTAACCTGAATAATTCATGAATAATCTATTACGCATTCCAATTGCCAACCATT
>CAZZML010000321.1:0-4202 GCA_964654735.1 uncultured Roseivirgaceae bacterium
AATGACATCATATTATGGCTTGTAATAGATTTTCCTTGCGGATTTAAGGTAGTAACTAAAAGCTGTTTTAGTATCATCAATACGAATTTGCCCGTGATAACGATGTTAGCTAAAACAGCTTTTATATTTTATAATAACGTATATGAAAATTAAAGAAGAACCCTATTATAAACAAGTAGGTAAAGAAGTTGAGGTTTTTGAACATTCGTTTAAGCAAAAGCTGCCATTTTTATTAAAAGGCCCTACAGGCACAGGCAAATCCAGGTTTGTTGAATACATGGCTTATAAACTTGGCAAAAACATAATTACTGTAGCCTGCCACGAAGAAACCTCTGCTATTGACCTTATTGGACGATATATTATAAAAGGAGCCGAAACAGTTTGGCAGGATGGCCCTCTTACCAAAGCAGTAAAACAAGGAGCTATTATTTATTTAGACGAGATTGCCGAAGCAAGGCCTGATGTAATTGTAGCTATCCACTCATTAACCGATTACAGGCGTATTTTATACATTGATAAGTTGGGCAAAGAAATTGTGGCAGAGCCTTCGTTTATGCTGGTTGCTTCTTTTAACCCGGGTTACCAAAAAGGATTTAAAGAGTTAAAACCATCTACACGCCAACGGTTTATATCGTTATCGTTTGGATACCCGAAGGAAAAAACCGAGCGTGAAATTCTTGTGCAGGAATCGGGTGTTGATGAGGCCACCGCTAAAAAGCTTATTGCTATTGGCAACAAAATAAGGCAGCTTACAGAGCTTGGTTTAACCGAAACGGTTTCAACCCGGCTTCTGGTTGATGCCGGAAAACTGATTTATTCAGGTTTGGCCAAAAGGCTGGCGGTGCACTCAGCAGTAGTAGAGCCGCTTACTGATGATGAAGACACATTGGAGGCCTTGTATGACTTAACTGATTTGATGATATAATAAAACCCGTCATTGCGAATCCTTTATGAATACTACAACTGGAAACATCAAGGATTATAGGGTGAAGCAATCTGTTACAAAAAACTAACAGTAAATATTGTAACAGATTGCTTCACTACGTTCGCAATGACAAATAAGAATTATGGAACTGGATCAACTCATATTTCAAAAGATTTTTCGCTTTTATAAAAAGCGAAAAAAGGTTGATCCATTAATTTTTGCCCGAACAGTTAAGCTAACCGATATAAAACCTAAATTAACCATCCTGGCTCGTGCGCTTACAGGCAAGGCTATAGATGTTTTTGCTGCATCAAGAGATGGGGGCTGGCAAAACAACATCTTTTATTTACCGGGGTCGTTTGCCAAATTAGATACCGTAGAGGAAAACATCCAATTTTATATCTACAGGTTATGCTATTTGTACGTTCAGCAAAAACTCCATTTTAACTGGGAGCCTGCATCAGATACTACACGACCAGAATCTGAGCAAAGGGCTATAGACACCTCTAAAGAAGTACTTACTCTGTTATTTGCCGAATTTCCTGTACTTAATCCTGTCTATCAAAAACTAAAGAAAAAACTTGAGCAAGAAGCAAGCGAAAACACCAAAGGAAATGCACCTGATTACACCTGGCTCTATGGCCATTGGATGAAAAACGCGTCTCATATTGCAGGTGATGACCTCGCACATATCAATAAGCTAAAAAAGGTTGTTAACCAGCACAAAATCACTACCGAAATTGAGGCCAAAGCTGCCGATGAGGTAGAAACAATTCAGGTAGATAAAAAAGCACAGGAAGATTTTACACTTCAACACCATTTCGAAAAAGTGGATACGGCCGAAGAATTTAATGGCGTTTGGCGGGATTTTGATGGAGACGACACCTTAGAAAATGATGCGGAGGCATTAAGTGACCTTGACCTAAAGCAAACAGTTAGAGTTGACGACCCTGTACATTCGGTTTACAAAGCTGAATTTGCAGGCAACCTAACCGTGGCCGAAAGTAAAGAATCTTCGTTTGAAGGCAAGCATACTTCTTACCCTGAATGGGATTTCTCTGCAAGAAAATATAAGCTGGGTTTCTGCAAAGTTTTTCCTGTAAAAACCACCGATGAAAACATTGGTTATTACAACAAAACACTTAAAGCAAATGCAAGGGTACTACGAAATCTGAAAAAGCGATTTGCTCAAATGGACAATGCCCTTGAGGTTGTTCGCAGGCAGCCGGTTGGAGATGATTTTGATATAGATGCCGTAACCGATATGTACACAGATATTATCTCCAGGCACACACCTAACGAAAAAATCTACCTCTCGAAGCGTAAACGCAAAAAAGACTTATCCATCCTCTTCTTACTCGATTTAAGCTTAAGCTCCGATGGCTATATCAGCGGTAACCGGGTGCTGGATATTGAAAAACAAGTAATGATTATTTTGGGAGAAGCCCTTAATGACAGCCAGGTAGAGTTTGAAATCGCAGGCTTCTCCTCTAAAACCAGAAATTATTGTAGTTATAGCACCATTAAATCGTTTACAGAGCCCTGGTCAAAAGGAAGAAACCATATTGGGGCGGTGGAGCCATCGGGTTACACCCGAATTGGGCCTGCTTTGCGGCACGCAGGTGCACGATTGCAGCAGCAAGCTTCTCGTAAAAAGTGGCTAGTACTACTTTCGGATGGCAAGCCCAATGATTACGACAAATATGAGGGTAAGTATGGTATTCAAGATGTAAAGCAGGCATTGCGAGAGCTAAATGGGGAAAATATTAATACCTATGCCGTGGCTATTGAAGACCAGGCAAGGTATTATCTGCCTCAAATGTTTGGGCAAAACCATTACAGTATTTTAAGCAACCCTGTAGAAATGATTCAATCACTGGCTAAATTGTATGAAAAAATAGAACGCAACTAACTACTTTAAAACTACAGGTATAATCATTTTTTCAAAACCTATTAGCCACCACCACCTTATTTCTAAACGTTAATACTCTACCATCCGAGGTAACGATTTCGGAAACAATTATATAATGTGCTGTTGGTAACACTCCTCCTTGTTGGTTGGTTCCATCCCATGTGAAAAATCCAGAAGGAGCAATAATGGCATTATTAGCTATAATTTTTACAAGTTGCCCTTGCAAATTGTAAATAGATATGCTTATCGTTTGCGATTGGTTATCTAAAGAATAACTTATCTGACAAAAATCAGACTGACCATCATTATTAGGTGTGATGATTTCAGGAGAAACAGTGATATTGCCTTCAATAGAGGATATCCTTGATTGTGAATTTTCGTATCCAGGAGTTGCATATCCAGTGCTTTCGGCTGCCGACCGCCAATTGTCTCGTACATTTGAACCTCCTGTAAAAGAGATGCGTTCTAAAGAAATCCCTTCAACATCATTAATTAAAGAAAAATGCTGTTCTTCAGAATAATTAACAGAATCAAGACTTACTCCTATTGCTGATTTTAATACAATCAAACCTTCATCATTGGGCATTGTTGGAATTTCGGTTTCAAATAGGGAGCTATCAGGAGCTAAATATTCATTTTTAAGAAAAACTATATCTTCGCTTAGAGCTAAATAATGCTTGGGCTTGAGTAATAACGTGGTATCGGTTATCATAGAGTTATTTGCCTCATTAAACAACCGATAATTTTTCAAATTAAAATACTTCTCCGAATTATTATAAACCTCTACAAAATCAGAACCACCAGAATATGGGTCGAACAAAATTTCGTTAATAATTATGTCCTTTATGCTAGGGTCTTTTATGTTAATTAATAAAGAATTAGAGAGCCCTGTATTTCCATTACAATCTTGTAAAGGAATTTCTATGCTGTACGTGCTTAGGTAAATTGCTTCTTCAATCGTCCCTTTTAAATAAGCGGAAGGTTCAGCTAAATTGAATGTAATATTGTAAGGTGGAGAAGAAATTACCCCTTGATATAGCCCATTTATAACCGGCTCTGTTAGCCAAACTTCTACTAAAGTTTCTGTTAGCAAAGCTTGGGTTATTTGGGGTGGTGAAAAGTCGGTATTTATTGAGTAGAGAGAATTTACCATTCCAGGTGTTCCACCTTTTTCGTTTATAGAGGCAGCCCAATTAAAGTTTCTTAAGCATTTTGAAGTAGGATTTATTTGCTCCAGCGTCCAGCCTCCATCATTTTTTTCGTTGTTCTTATACCAAGAGGAGGAATAGGTTAACGAATCTATGATGGTTCCATTACTATCTGTTATTACTAGGGCATCGGCTCCATTATTTAGAGTCGGCCATA
>CAZZML010000322.1:0-4197 GCA_964654735.1 uncultured Roseivirgaceae bacterium
TTTATTGCACTTAGGGCTTTCATTACAAATCCCCAATGAATAATGCGGGTTAAAGCTGTCTCCAATAGCAAGTCCAACAACCTCTTCGCAATTTTTTTCATCTTAATTTTTTTTGCCAGCTGATTTAAAGTGGCACCTGAACCAACTGCATCATCAATTAATAAAATTGGCTAAGTTCTAATTAATACAGCATTTTGGCAACTATTTTTCCTTTGTGAATTCTCTGAGTTTTCTTCGTGTAACTCTGTGTAATAGCTGTTTCACACCTGTGTGCAGAAGCACTCTAGTGTGCAGGCACAAAGTTACACAAAGGAAACACGAAGTTTCACAGAGGGATTCATTTTTTGTGGCTTAAACACTTTAAAACAGGCTATTATTTATATTTTTAGCTGTTAGAACTTAGCCCTAAATAATTACGGGTGAAAAAAATTGAGAGTGGTGATTTTTTTGGTTAGGTTGATGTATAAAAAAGAAATGTTTTTTAGTGCAGGTATATTTATATATGCAATGTTGGATAAACAAGCTATCTCATTACAAAAGTGGTTTGTTTTTGATGCAAGAACTAAAAACATGAACAACAAAACGATTCTGTTGCTATAAAAATGAAGCAATTGTGCCTATCTTTACACCATTGATTGATAGTAAAGATAACGTAGGAAAAAATATGCAAATAAATAGTGAAATTGAACTTGAAGAACTGTTATCAACCCCTTCAGAGGAACTTATAAAGGATGTTAGCAACTTAAAAGGAGACATTCTCTTTTTAGGCGTTGCAGGCAAAATGGGCATATCAATGGCCAAAATGCTTAAAAAAGCAATTGATACAGCAGGAGGCAGCAATAAAGTAATAGGCGTTGCCCGGTTTAGCTCGCCCGAACAACAAGATTACCTTGAACAACATGGCATTTTAACCATTAAAGGAGATTTAATGGATCAGGATTTTCTAAAATCCCTGCCAAATGCCGCCCATGTGTTTTATCTGGCAGGTCAAAAATTTGGCACCGAAGGTAACGAATCCCTTACCTGGGCTATGAATTCCTATTTACCCGGTCTAATAGCTGAGAGATTTAAAGATTCGAACATTGTGGCTTTTTCAACAGGTTGTGTATATCCACTAGTGCCTGTTAACTCAGCAGGTTCTAAAGAAACAGATGGTGCAAATCCTATTGGAGAGTATGCCCAATCCTGCCTTGGCCGGGAACGTTTATTCGAGTTTGGAAGTAAAAAATATGGCACCAAAGTTATACTTATTCGGCTATACTATTCAGTAGAAACTCGATATGGAGTGTTGGTTGATATCGCCTCTAAGGTAAAATCAGGGCTTCTGGTTGATGTAACCATGGGATATGCCAATGTTATATGGCAAACAGATGCCAATAACATGATTTTAAGAAGCCTCAACTATTGCAACAGTCCTGCCGAAATATTAAATATTGCGGGAACAGAAGTGTTTTCCATTCGAGAAGTGGCACAAAGATTTGCTGATATTATGGAAAAAGAGGTCGAATTTATTGGTACTGAAAGTGAAACTGCTTTGCTGGGCGATGGCTCACTTTCGTACGAGCGTTTGGGTAAACCAAAGGTGCACTTAAACCAAATGATTGAGTGGACTGCTCATTGGATGATGAATGAGGGAAAAACCTTAGGAAAACCTACACATTTTGAAGCCCGAGACGGGAAGTATTAAATTAAAAACACATGAAATCGACATGCCAAGAAGTCTGGTTACACAAGAGAATGCCGTGCCCGCCAGCTTACGGGCAGGATTAAACTTCCTTGAGTCTCAGCGTCTTTGCAAAAAAATTAAAACACATGAAATTAAACCAGATTAAAAGAAAAATTTTAAACGAAGGGTTGGTAATTCCCGCTCACCCTTTAGCACTTAACCAAAACCGTAAACTGGATGAACGCAGGCAAAGAGCTTTATCGCGTTATTATTTAGATGCCGGTGTAGGAGGCTTAGCTGTAGGCGTGCATACTACTCAGTTTGAGATTAGAAATCCCGGAATTGATTTATACCAACCTGTGTTAGAACTAGCCAAAGAAGAAATGGATAGTTTTTTTAATGCAACAGGCTATAATGCGTTTAGGGTGGCTGGTGTTATAGGTAAAACTAAAGGAGCTCTTGCCGAGGCAAAAGTAGCAGCAGATCTTGGCTACGATGTTGCCCTACTTGGTTTGGCCGCATTTAATAATGCCACAAACGATGAAATTATTACCCATTGTAAGCAAGTTGCCGAAGTCATTCCCATCATCGGGTTTTACTTTCAGAAAGCAGTTGGTGGAAGGTATCTGAATGTTGATTTTTGGAGAGAATTTGCGAAAATAGAAAATGTGGTGGCCATTAAAATGGCTCCTTTTAATCGCTATCAAACTTTTGACGTGGTTAGAGGAGTGATAGAATCGGGTAGGGCAAATGAAATAGCCCTTTATACCGGTAACGATGATAATATAGTAGTTGACCTATTAGCCAATTATGAAATTACCACACAAGGCAAAGTACATAATAAAAAGATAATAGGAGGCTTACTTGGCCATTGGTCGGTTTGGGCTCAAAAAGCGGTACACCTGTTAAATGATATTCAAAAAAACAAAGAAAATAAGAGCCTAGACGAATGGCTCTCTTTGGCCAATAAAGTAACAGATTCAAATGCTGCTTTTTTCGATGCTGCCAATGATTTTAAAGGGTGCATTGTAGGGCTTCATGAAGTGTTGAGGCGGCAAGGATTACTCGAAGGTATATGGACGTTAAATGAGAAAGAAGTACTTACCAATGCTCAGCTGGCAGAAATTGACAGAGTTTATGCAAGCTACCCGGAGCTAAATGATGATGCCTTTGTAAAAGAGAATTTAGATAAATGGTTAGCATAACTATGATAACAGAGAAAAAAATAAATCAGGTAGTTCTAATTAAAACAGTATTCCTTAGGTCGAACTCAGTCCATCAATGGGATAAGCCCATATTATCTATTTGAATAACAGCAAATTGCATTTTAGTTATATAAGAGGTTACAAGCATTGCATTTGTACATTTTAGCTCCATCGGAAGCCCTATTTAGCAGACATAGGAGTATGCGCTATGCTCAAATGCCATAAGCGGTTTAGCCCGAATTTTAAAAGGATCCATACAGATAAAAACGATCTGTAGAGCAAAAAGCTTCTGAGAAAACACGCAAATTTTTGCTGGTATAATGTGCTCCTTCAAGGTGTAAAATCGCTTGTTCTGCCGAAATTTGCAAATGTTTCGATATTTCCTTTGTTGCATTTATGGCTCGTATGTTCTGCTCTCCATTTATTACGTCAATATTATAATCATTTTTAAGTGTACTAAATAAGGAGCGTTTTTCATACTTTTTTTGGCAAAACCGGGGAATATCAATATTTACCAAATGAACAATGTCAAAAATAATAGGCTTGCCATTAATTAAGCGCAATCTCTTCATGCTAATACAGCCAAGCGACCTTTCTTCGGGTGTTAAATCAAACATAAAATTATCTGGCCAAGGCTCAACAACAGGTTTTTTAATTATTCTAGTCGTTAAACTCCCCTGAGTCCCTAATACCTGTGACACACCTTTAATTGATAAGATACCTAAACGATGATGAACCTTTTGAACAATACTTCCTTTGCCTTGATACCGCTTTATAAAACCATCATTCTCTAATCGGGTTAAAGCTTGTCTTATGGTAGGCCGGGTTACCTCAAAAAGTGCACACATTTCATTTTCGCTAGGCAACAGGCAATCTCCAGGATACACATTTTCTTCGATATTTTTTCGTATCGTTTCATAAACTATCCTGTGCATCGGCATATTCCCTTTCATTGCAATAACTAGCCTTGTGTTTACAAATATAAAGTATTATTAAGCTTTTCGTCACTGCGATCCGCCATTTAGCGGAGTGGCACCGATACCTATCGGTGTTCAGCTTAACCCGCATTATTCATGGGAATTGGCAATGAAAGTTCTAAGTGCAATAAAATCAAGTGCTTAACATTGATTTTGACACGCAATCGTGGTACACCACGATGAGTATCAAAATGGATGGACGTGCTTGATTTTGAAGCAATTAGAGCTTGGAATAGAATCTCCATGAATAATGCGGGTTAGCCCTTGTAGTCTTCAATTTAGAGATTGCTTCCTCGAAAAAACGGGGCAGGCTGTTCCCTGCCTTTGCCGAGCTACTTCGCCAAAGTAG
>CAZZML010000323.1:0-4197 GCA_964654735.1 uncultured Roseivirgaceae bacterium
CCTGTATAATCCATTTTTATATCTCCAAAAAAGGCTATTGATGAATCAGGTTTTTCGATAGATATATTAATTCTATTCGAGTTTATTCCCACTCCAAAGGCAAAATGCTCAAAGGTCTTATGTTCCAACATTACATTTAGGTCTAGAACGCTTCCTGTAAAGCTACCAATGGATAGGTATAACACTTCCACATTTTGCCTCAAAAATAATTTACGAGTAATGGCAAAATCCGTTCTTAGTCCTAAAAGAGGCAATGGTGCAGTAAATTCTGTTTTGTTTTCTGATTGGCTCAATGCTTTTACGGTAAGATTAACAGGCATTATAAAAAGGCCAAATGTAGCTCCAAGCGTTATACGGTCATCCTTAAAAAATGCATAACCATATTTAGCTCTCAATATTGTGAGGTTAAATTGGCTTTTAATTTCAGTTCCTATGGGGTAAATAATATTACCAAGGGCTAATTCTTCATCCAATACTTTGGTAGAGTTTCTAATAATGCCGAAGTAACCTATAGAAGCAGAATGCCTAGACTTTTTCCCAAAATTATAATTTGCATTTCCTCTAAAGGCCAACGTTGTAGATTCAAGGCCTAGCGCATCTTCAATATCAATATTAATTCCAACCCCTATTTGCTTACTGGCAAACAGAATTCCACTATTATAACTAGATAAAAAACCACCGAAACTTAAAGAAAATCGATCCCAGGTTTGAGTATTATTTCTCAAACTATCTGTATTCTGAGCATTCGCAGTAAAAGTGCCAATGCCCAAGGCAAGTGCCAAAGCTATTATGCGTATCATCTTTTTTACAGGTTTATAAAACTAGTGCAAACTATAACAATTCTACTACCTTCTCAAAAAAACGAACATCCGTTTTATCTAATTCGTTTAATATAGAACTATCCACATCTAAAACAAACTCCACTTTTCCACCCTTTATAGCAGGAACAACAATTTCGGACTTAGCATTGCTACTACAGGCAATATGGCCAGGAAAAACATCTACATTTGGTACAAATTGTGTTTTTTTAGTTAGCCAAGCGGCACCACATACCCCTCTACCTTTTTTAATTCTAGTACAAGCAATTGGTCCTTGAAATGGGCCGAGTACTAGTTCTTTCCCTTTTACAAGGTAGAAGCCAACCCATAAATAGTTAGTAGCCATTTTAATGGCAGCGGCCACATTGGCCATATTTGCAACTAAATCAGCTTCGGCAAATACTAAAGCTTCTATTTGAGGTAAGAGTTCCTGATACTTTTGTTCTTTAGATACGTTTTTCGAAATATTTAATTCTTCTGCCAATAGGTTGCTGTTTGAGGGTTATAATAATAGCTAAGCTCATCTTCTTTTATTTGCTCTTTCTTAGTTGACGGTTCCAATAATTGGGGTGCTTTGATTCCCTCACCAAATAATTGGTTCGAAGAAAAAACTCTAGCTTCATCCCATAACCCTAATGCTATAAATTGAGCTAAAACTTGGCTTCCGCCTTCTATAATAATGGAACCAATACCCCTTTGATAGACATCTTTAAGTAGTTCAGAAAGAAAATCATGCCCTTCCAGTTTTATGAATTCAACCCCTTTATCTTTTCTATTCTCTTTTAAGTTGTACACCAAAGTTTCAACTTCACCATTAAACAAGTTTAACTTGGAGCTAAGCTCAAGATTTCGATCTAGTACAACTCTTGTCGGATCTTTACCGTGCCAATCTCGAACGGTTAGAGAAGGATTATCGTATTTAGCTGTGTTTTTCCCTACTAAAATAGCATCTTCTTCGGCTCGCCATTGGTGTACAAGCTGGCGAGAGTATTCATTGCTAATCCATTTTGAATCAAAATTTTTATGCGCAATAAAACCGTCCTTTGTTTGTGCCCATTTAAGAAAAATATAAGGCCTGTTGAGAAGTTGGTTAATAAAGAATCGTTTATTTAAGGTAATTGAATCGTTTGTTAGCACTCCTGTTTCAACCTCAATTCCTGCATTTTTTAAAGTTTTTATTCCGTTGCCGGAAACTTTTGGATTAGGGTCGAGAGTTGCAATAACTACTTTTTTAACACCTGATTTAACTAGCAAATTGGAACAAGCCGGAGTTTTTCCAACATAAGAACAAGGTTCTAGAGTTACAAAAACAGTTGCTTCAGAAAGTAATTCATTATCTACTATGGAGTTAATAGCATTAACTTCTGCGTGATCTTCACCAAATTGCTGATGCCAGCCTTCACCAATAATTTTATTATTATGAACAATAACGCACCCTACCATTGGATTGGGGCTCACAGAGCCTAGTCCATTTTTTGCAAGCTGCAAAGCTCGTTGCATGTATTCTTCGTTGTTCACCAAGCAAAGTTAGTATGTTGTCTTATATAACAAAGCAAAAACAGACCACCTAAATTCCTTGTTCCATTACCCTTCCCGAGGTTATTAAATCTTTATAGCCTTGCTTAAAACTCGTGTATTCCACACCCTTATTATGATTAGCTATGCTAATTTGATATAACACCTTCCAATGATGGAATAACACTTTATAGGCATCGAAAATAGAGAAGCCAGACTGATAGATATGGGCAGGTTCTGAAGCTGCACCATTCAGTTCCATAATTTTTACCTCTCCTCTTTTCAATGCGGCTTCATCTTTACAGCGCACATCAAATCGACCGTAATAAAAACCATCAATTTGCTGGCTAATGGCATCAAATGAATCTATTAATGAGCCACAAATTAAATAGTTGCCATCTAAAAAAGCAGTGCCTCTATTATGGTTTCCTATGGGTTGCAACTCAACTCTTTCATCACTATCTGGCACCCAATTGAATTTTGATTGCCAGACTTTTTGTAGTTTAAAAAATTGAATTCTTGCTCTTGGTTTATTAAAGATTAGTTGTTTTAAAGTTGATTTTCCATCACCAATCACAAAAAGTAATTCTTTAACAACTATAGAACTCACTGTTCCTTTTTGATCTTCAGGAAAACGGTAATAGAACACTCCAGCCTCAAAAGGCAAATCTACGTATTCCTGAATTTGCAAATTGCCATTAAACTCAGCTAAATAATTTTCAGCTTCTTTTGTAGTTTCTATTTTTTCTACTCGCCACCCTCTTTCTCCTAAATCCGGCTTAAAAATTACCGGGTAGGTCAAGCCCAGCTTGATCATCTCCACCTCAACCATTTTATAATTAATGGGCACCAATAAAAGAGCCGTTTTAGGAACATATTGGTTTGGAACTATATCTAATATTTTCTTTTTAGACGCAGCCACCATGCCTCCATTTTTAATGCTTGGATTAGAGGCGGTGAAGAAAAATATAGACCTTGCTCTAATACCCAAATAGAACCAGTAAACATATACAGGTGCATAAAACACAGACATAGACCAATACTCCCAAGTGGTTAACTTAGTCCATAAATTTCGTAATTTAATGGAAAACATACGAGTTATAAAGTGCTAAGTTTCAAGCTCATTATGGTAACGTAATGTAGAAATAGCCACTCCAAATCCATAAGGCAACTCCACATCAGGACAAAGAACTCTTAAGCCAATTTTTATAATAGCCATATGGTGAATAGCATGTTCTATATTATAGGTTACTTCCCTGCCCATGTTGGAGTCAACAACGATATCATCAGTATCTTCGATAGTGTAATTAACCTCCAGCAAAAGTGGTTTTAGCATATCACAAGAAGTTATAAACTTCTTGGCGTTTATGATAAACTTCAGAGCAAGTTCTTTATTTGTTTCTATACGGGTATCATGATTTCGCTTATCATAGCTCACCACACCAGATTCATACCCATCCATTAAACATTGAAAAAATTCAAGCGTATGCCTTACATGTTGGCCTATAGTTGAGTTATTAAATACATCTACAGGTTTGGTATAATCTTCATTTTTTATTTGACCGATAACAAACTCAACTTGGTCTAGGATTGAACATGTAGCCTCTGATAACTGCATATATGTAATTTTAATTCAATTTACTGAAGCAAGCAAGTTTTTGCACTTTCTTCACATCGCAAGTTGTAAGAAATAATATTTACTATTTTATTACTTTATTATGCCAACCTACCAATAATTAGCACAACAATAGCAAGTATAAAAAGAGTTCCATTTATTAATAATTAGACGCAGGTTTATAACCTTAGTTCGACCAAAGGAATGTTGTGAGAAAACAAGTCACACCTATTAACCTCCTTAAGGGCA
>CAZZML010000324.1:0-4186 GCA_964654735.1 uncultured Roseivirgaceae bacterium
TGAAAAAACTATTTTATGCCTCCTTAGCTTTTGGGGTTCTTATTGGGTGTTCTAAACAAAGTGTTGTAGAGCCCGCCTTGGAAATGAATATTGCAGAGTATTCTTCTACTGCCGATGATATTGCATTAGATTTAGCGAAAAAGCTGGCAGCCAACATTAACAATCCTGAAATGAAGGCCTTTCTTAAAAAGGAAGTTAATACACAATTTGATGGAGACTTTAATTTTTTATTTTTAAACGCAGCCAATAAACCAATTGGAAATGCACAATCAACCACATTTCTAAATTTACTTTATAATAAAGGTAGCAATAATGCTCGCATAAACAATAACGATTTAATTAATCAAATTGAAAATGAATATCCGCTATTACAAATAGCTATCCCCAAACTTGTTGGAGCATCACCCGAAACTTGGGATACTGAAAGTTATACGCCTTTAATTGCAGTAGTGCCTACAAATTATACGGAAGCAAGTGGTGATAACCACATATTAGCCTTTGATGCTGAAGGCAATGAACATTATGTAGACACAAAAAATGAGCCAGATAACCTTGTGATAATTATTAGTGCAAATGAACGAATACAAGGGTTTTTAAAAACCACAAATGCTAGATTTGATCTTCCTTGCTTTGAAATGTACGCTACACCCGCCTTGGAAACAAATAACTGGGTTTTTTATCTTAAAGATGATGTAAGCTTATACAGATTTGATGATGGATGCGAACCTCCTGGTGATGATGACCCTCCTGGCGATGATAACCCTCCACCAACAGGATGTGGTTGTGATAGAGATTGTAAAACTACTCAAGAAAAACTTTTTAAGCTAAAGTTTAGAAGTATTGATAAGCTAAGAAGTGTAGAAGATTGGATTCAAGGAAAAGTTGAACTGGTTATATTTATGGTTTATACAACTCAATCAACGGCAGCCTATTTTGAAAAAAATTATAGAGAAAAACGAAAAGAGTTTAGGACTTGTAGATTATGGGGTAATTGCCAGCCTATTTGGAAAAATTTTAATATGACTTATACAGAATTCAAAACAGAGTATGGCGATAAAATAATTGTTGCTATGGCCGAAGAAGATAATGTATGGCCTATAAGTGTCACTGAAACTCACGAGGTATTTGTAAGTTCTACAATAGACGGACGACTTGTCACGAAAAGTGTTGGAATACCTTTATCTTCTAATGGATACGAGTATATGGGAAATGTTGAAATAGATTATTGCGAAAAAGCAAACTCTCCTGGTAAATTATATTCAAACAACTTTGTGGACTTTTACTGGGGACAAAATTAGAATGCGTGCTTTTTTATTTTTATTATTATTGTTTATTGCAAACCTAAATTTAGTTGCGCAAGTAGTGTGGGGGGCAAATATGGGTATGGTTTTATCAACAAAAACCTCGTCTCCCCAACTTACCACACGCACAAATGGTATTATTTTGTGGTCGAGAGTTAATGATGGGTTTGACTTTTTTTTAGGAGTTTACCTTGAGACAGATTTACTTAAGAAAATTAGAGTTAAACAAGAATTGGCCATTTATAAATCTTCGCACATCTACCATTTATTGGTTCCCGACAATGACCCTAATTCAAATTTTCTATATTTTGAACCAGTTACATCCATTTTGTTTACTACCCTAAATTATCGTGCTCTAATAAGGTTAGTAAAAAAACGCAATGTAAGTGTAAGGGCAGGCCCATCTATCGATTTTGATTTTGTAAGAGTGCCTTATGATGCACCCTATTATGCTCCAAGCTACCCCGAAGCCATCGAACTGGAGAAGTCGTTAGAAAATAGTTTTAATTTTGCCACGCTTTATGCTGATATAGAATTGGGCTATAACTGGAAAAGACTTGATTTAGCCATTAATTATAAGCGAAGCATTACTTCGCAAACAGGCAGGTTTGTGTATGATGGCAACCCGCATAATTTAAAATCTGTTACAACTCAGTTTTTTATACGTATTGGTTACCAGTTTATTGTAAAAAATAAGGACAGCAAATAGCTGTATATTTTTAATATCCTTCTTTTAAAGGCTTCCTAAAATGATATGTTCATATCATTTTAGGAAGCCTAATTATTTAAGTACTTCAAGTGTTTTTATAAGTTATAAAAGTTTTAGATTGCTTACAAAGTAGAATTGATGCAATTTTATGCCAATGTTAAACTTGCCAAACAGATATAGCTGGCTTTTGCTACTCCTTTTTCTAAGTTCTTCCTTGTGTGCACAGCGAAGGGCTCGAAAGAACATAACTATTAAAGACTCTTTGGTTGCGGCTTACGATTATGGTAGTTCAGAATTATTTAGATTTCCTAATGTTAACCACACGCCTTACTATTACAGTAAAAAGGAATTTAAAAAAATTAAGCAATATAATAACAAGAAAGACTGGGAGCATCTTTATCCTGTTTTAAAAAAATATGTTGCAAAATTTGGGGTAGAGAATTTTTATAAAAATACATACCTTATTTGGCGACTTGCCAAACTCACCGAATCATTAGGAAATGAGCAAGAGTCTATTTTTCTATACCGACTAGCACTGAATCATTACCGGAGCAACCTCGATGTAAAAACAATTGAACTAACCTATGATTCCTTAAATCAGAAAAATGCTATTGATTATGTACCCATTGATTATTACTATGAACTGGTAGAATACCGCAAGCAAGTAGATACCTTGCGGCCACCACGTGGAGTGCTTTTAAATATGGGAAAGTGGATAAACTCTGACTATGCGGACTACGCACCAGCACTTAATAATGGAGATGATTTTCTGCTTTTTACTACTAAAAGGGATGTGTCAGAGGATCCATTGGAGCGAAAGCATATAGAGAATTTATATTTCAGTATTGGTGATGGAATTACTTGGGAAACTGCTCAGCCTCTAGAAGGGATTAATACAGAATTGAATGAAGGGTCTGGAACACTAAGCCATAATGGCAAGGAATTGTTTTTTGCCAGATGTGAGTCTTCTGATGGATTTGGTAACTGCGATATTTATGTGGCCGAAAAACAAGAAGACAACACTTGGGGCAATGTGCACAATTTAGGCACTAACATTAATAGCAAAAGTTGGGATTCTCACCCTACCTTAAACCAAACAGACGACACTCTGTACTTTGCTTCCGACAGAATTGGAGGGTTTGGTCTATCGGATATATATTTCGCCATTCGTGGTGAAGATGGCATTTGGGGTGAAGCACAAAATGCAGGCCCTATTATTAATACAAGAAAAAATGAAGTGAGCCCATTTTACCACCACAAAAACAATGTGCTTTATTTTAGTTCTAATGGGCACCTTCTCAATTTTGGAGAATTTGACATTTTTAAAACGTATAAGCAAAATGGGGTTTGGTCATCGGCTAAAAATATTGGCCCTTTGGTAAATGGCCCGGGCAGTGAGTTTTACTTTACCATAGATAGTAAATCAGAGAATTTATTTTATTCGCGATCTGCAGAAAATAATATGGATAACCTTGATTTGTATTCTTTCCCACTCCCAATGGAAGCTCAACCTAATGCAAACACACGTTTAGCCGGTACCATAAACGACACAGAAACTGGAGAAGCTATTTCGGGTATTGTTTCTATTATTGATCTTGATAATGGCATTGAAGTAGCCCCACAATTTTTACGACCCGATGGAAGCTTTGAATTTAAGCTCATTAATAATAACAATTACTTGGTCATTGTTCAGGGAGAAAACTTCTTTAGGATAGAGGAGCTTATTCATTTAGAAAACGACACTAGAATAACCACCCAGGTTGAACCTATTTCTACCAAAATCAAGTTTGAGTCAATCGTATTTGGAAATGGGGAATCTAAACTTAACAGTGGCATGTACGATGACCTTGATAAAGTGGCTGACTTCTTACTCGACAACCAAAAGTTTAAATTACGAATTTCTGGTCATACTGATAGTGATGGCAGAGAAGATTTTAATCTAAAGTTATCTCAAGAAAGAGCGGATGCGATTAAGGAGTATTTAATTTATTTTGGGAATATTGAAGAAGACAGGATAGAATCTAAAGGGTTCGGTAGTTCTCAGCCGATTTTAAAAGACCATTCTGACGAAGCCAAAAAATTAAATAGGAGGGTGGAGTTTGAATTGTATCGAAAGTAAAGAAAATATAAATTTCTGGCTAAGTTCTAACGAGGACAGCATTTTTGTATTATCTAA
>CAZZML010000325.1:0-4174 GCA_964654735.1 uncultured Roseivirgaceae bacterium
GAATACCTTATTTGCATGTGCTCTTAAGATGAAAATAGAATCAAGGTTATGAACATAGAAGTGCCTTATATCACCCACACCATTAGGGCCATCATTATGGTACTTTATTTTAAATGCCAAAGCCCTATCATGTAAATTATAAAATTGCAGTTGATTGGCATTGCCATTTAAAAGCACCAAATATGTGAGGTTGCCCTCTTTATAAACCTGCGTAAAAAAGTTAAATGTTTTTGTGTGCCTATCCAGAGGAATTTCTATAATATTGCTTTCAATTATATGGTGTGTATAATCGTTTGTGCTAGCTAGATTATTTTCTTTCTTACTACATGACAAATAAAACAGCGACATTATTAATATAAGGGAAAGATGTCTCATAATTTTTTTAAACGAAATGTACTCGATTTTATTAACGGTATTCTAATGGACAGACTACTGAGATTATCTTTGCAGAAATCCTAAACTATAGACACCTATCTAGTAGTGCGTTCCCTAATTACCATTACAAATTTATCTGTCTTTTTCCTTTATGCTTCGTTAAAATTATTTGCCGTAGCTATGGCTATGACAAAGAATTTTGCCTGCCTTGCCAGGCAGACCTCGCCTAAAGAAAAAACTCATCATAAATTTTATGTAAAGTTAATTAAGAAACGCACTACTAGCTAATAGAAAAGGTTGATGACGGATTGTCAAAATATATTTGCAAAGTTGTAATGCTTCTATTGTATATTTGATAGAAACAAACATAACTAATTGAATGAAGCTGGAAGATAAAGTTGATCAACTTACTGATTTGTTATCCGAACTAACACCAGCTGTTGATTTGTTAATATCAAGTCAAAGGAATACGGATGAAAACATTAATAAACTTGTTAGCTCTCAATCTAAAACAAATTTGGCAATGGGTGAACTTAGACAATCTAATATGAGGTTAGCAAATGTTATTGATAAACTTATAAATAAAATAGATCAAGTTGATGATTTTGAAGCTCGGCTGAAAAAAATAGAAAAAAAATAAGTTAGTGTTCGTCTATAAAGTCAGTGTTTGGTTCAGAACAAGGTGAAGAATATAATCGTACGGAGTTATAGAGGTGCCCTTTAAAGAGAGGGACAAACTAACCGCCATCAAGGTTTCCTCCTTAATTTTTCAAAAAATTGTATAACCAAATTTCCACACTGTTCGCCTAGCACTCCTTTTATCAATTTTGTTTTGGGGTGGAGCACTTTATCTTTCTGTGTAGTCAATCTTAAATAACCTCTTTTTTCGTCACTTGCACCAATAACCACTTTATTTATTTGCGACCAATACAATGCTCCGGCACACATGGTGCAAGGTTCTAACGTAACATAAAGTGTACAATCTGGTAAATACTTGGCTCCCAAAAAATCGAAAGCGGATGTTAGGGCTAGAATTTCTGCATGTGCAGTAGAATCTGTTAACGTTTCGGTTTGGTTATGAGCCTTAGCAATAATTTTACCATTACTTACAATAACAGCCCCAACAGGCACTTCTTTTTGTTCATAAGCTATTTCAGCCTGCTTATAGGCTTCATTCATAAAGTATTCATCTGTACCAAATTTAAACGCCACTCTTAGTTTTTCAGTTTAATTTGGCTCATCATTTGCTGAGCCGTTGCCTGCCATTTTTCTTGTAAGGGTTTATCGCAACTAAAATTAAATATATAGCTTGTGCCTCCTGTTAACCCATACATTAAATAGGTGTATTTCCGAACAGTATCTTGGTAATCATTTTCAGGATAAACGAGGGAATTAAATTCGAAAAATACAAATTGATGTCCATTTACTTCCTTTATTCCTTTATCAATAAAAGTTACTTTATCATACAGCTCCATTAAGCTAGCTTCATAAAACTCTCCCATCATTTCTAAATCTTTCTCCTGCCATTGCGTAAACGAACGGTTAACACCAAAATCGACCAATCTACTTTCATCGGTGTATAATGCCAAGGGCACTCGGTACGATTGGTACCTAATTCCCATATCCTCTTTTGTCATAGGACTAAAACTTTCAGGAATGTAAACGATTACTTCATTATTCAACTTCACTTTTACAAGATTATCCGAAGTAAAGCTTAAAAGAGCCAATGTAAACAATATTAAAATCGATTTTTGCATAGGATTAATTGATTTAGAACACAAATCTAATTCAAGCTAGTATTAATTCTACATAACGATAGATCAAATACATTATTTTAATCAGAATCTCTCTTAACTTTGCGGTCGCTAAAAAAGAGGAATATGTTCAGATCTCATAACTGTGGAGAATTAAGAATTTCAAATGCAGGCACATCTGCCACTTTGTGTGGGTGGGTACAACGAGTACGCAACAAAGGTGGAATGGTATGGGTTGATTTGCGAGATAGATACGGTATTACCCAGCTGGTGTTTGAAGAAGGAAAATCAAGTACAGAATTATTAGATGCTGCTAAAAAACTAGGAAGAGAGTTCGTAGTTCAAACTACGGGGCAAGTGGCAGAGCGTTATGCTAAAAACAATAAGCTTGAGACAGGAGACATTGAAATAATTGTTAAGTCGTTAGACATTCTTAATGCTTCAAAAGTACCCCCTTTTTTAATTGAAGATGAAACCGATGGCGGAGACGATCTTCGAATGAGGTACCGTTACCTCGATTTACGTAGAAACCCTGTGCGAAATGCCTTGCAATTGCGTCATAAAATGATGCAAAAAACAAGACAATTTATGGATGAGCAAGACTTTTTAGAGGTGGAAACACCTGTACTTATAAAATCTACACCTGAAGGAGCCCGTGATTTTGTGGTGCCTTCTCGTATGAATCCGGGTGAGTTTTATGCGCTGCCTCAATCGCCACAAACCTTTAAGCAATTGCTAATGGTGAGCGGGTTTGATAAATATTTTCAAATTGTAAAGTGCTTTAGAGATGAGGATTTAAGAGCCGATCGTCAACCTGAATTTACTCAAATTGATTGCGAGATGTCTTTTGTAGAGCAAAAAGATATTCTGGATACGTTTGAAGGTCTTGTTAAATTTTTATTTAAAGAAATTAAGGGAATCGAAATTGACGATATTCCGCAAATGGATTATGCCGATGCGATGCGCTTATATGGCAATGACAAACCCGACATTAGGTTTGATATGCAATTTGTTGAGCTTAATGATGTGGCTCAAGGTAAAGGTTTTTCCATATTTGATGAAGCAGAACTTATAGTTGGCATTAAAGCAGAAGGTGCAGCTACTTATAGCCGTAAACAATTAGACGCATTAACAGATTTTGTCAGAAAACCTCAAGTAGGAGCCAAAGGGTTGGTGTATGTAAAGTGTAATGAAGATGGAAGTTTTAAATCTTCGGTAGATAAATTTTATTCGCAAGAAGACCTTAAAACCTGGGCAGTTAAAATGGATGCGAAACCTGGTGACCTTATGCTGATTATGAGTGGAAATACAAATCCAACAAGATCCGCACTAAGCATACTTCGTTTACATATAGGTGATGAGCTGGGTTTAAAAAAGCCTGATGAATTTAAGCTTCTTTGGGTAGTTGATTTTCCATTATTAGAATGGGACGAAGACACACAACGGTTTCATGCTATGCACCACCCGTTTACATCTCCTCAAAAAGCGGATATGGGATTGCTTGATACTGACCCAGGAGCTGTAAGAGCCAATGCGTATGATCTGGTAATTAATGGAGTTGAAGTTGGTGGTGGCTCTATTCGAATTCATGATAAAGAAACTCAAGCACTTATGTTTAAGCACCTTGGCTTTACCAAAGAAGAAGCCCAAGCTCAATTTGGTTTTTTAATGGAAGCTTTTGAATATGGGGCTCCTCCTCACGGTGGAATCGCTTTTGGTTTTGACAGACTCTGTAGCCTATTTGGTGGCTCTGATTCGATTAGAGATTTTATTGCTTTCCCTAAGAATAATGCAGGTAGAGATGTAATGATAGACTCTCCCTCGCCTATATCGGAGGAACAGTTAGATGAACTAGAAATAAGATTGAAGTAGATGTTAGCGATAGCGTGTTTGGGGCTTTTTATTCATAGCGTCATTTCGTAGAAATTTTAATCACAATGCAATTCTCGTTTATTGGCTAATATTCCTTCGGAATAACTTGCAGACAGACACTAGTATTTAGTTTCCTAATTAACATATCAATATTTATGCAATAGTGAGACTGT
>CAZZML010000326.1:0-4169 GCA_964654735.1 uncultured Roseivirgaceae bacterium
TTAAACAATGCGCTTAATCTGTGGCTACAAAATTTTCTCCAATATCTTGTGGTATTCATCAAACTCTCTCAAGTTTTTATGCCTCCCTCCCTCAATCACAAAAAAGTTATCGGTTGGTTTAAGTAAGGGTATTAATTTTTGTGCTGATGCTAACGAAACCACCCAGTCGTTAGTGCCTTGAATAATCGTTATAGGGTAATCAATCTGCGGTAGGTATTTATAATTTGGAAACTCATGTTTCAATCCAAATAAAAAAAAGGGTTTGTATCGATCTTGTGCTAACTCGTAAAAAGGGGTTTCTAATATTAGCTGGCTAGCCTTATGTTGCGATGCCAGATGAGCCGCCACAGCCGTGCCTAACGAACGCCCATAAATAATAAAGTTTTTTTCTTTCAGATGGTGTTGAGCCCAAGTCCAAACGTCTTCCGCATTTTGGTAAAGCACATCTTCGGATGGCGAGCCTCTACTTTTTCCAAAACCAGAGTAATCAATCATAACTACTTGGTAGCCTAGTTGTGTAAAGTCAACGGCATACCTACCCCAACGCTGCATATTATCAGCATTGCCGTGAAAATACAAAATGGTGCCTTTTGGCTCAGGTTCAACAGGGTTAAAAATGAGTGCATTAATAGATGACCCATTGCTACTTTTAATCTCTATCTCAACAAAAGGCTGGTCAAAATCAAAAATATAATTCTCCTCTAACTTTTTGCCTTGGAAAATGATGGCATCTTGAAATACAAAAAGTGCAGTTACTATAAATAAGTAACCTACCACCAAAGTGGTTAATATAATTACGCGCTTTTTTTTCACTTAGGCGAAAGTAGCTAAAAAACATCAACACTCAGTCCCATTTTAAACCACCTGCCAGGCATTACTACCAAATTTGTTTCCTGATAAGTAACATCAAAAACATTGGTAATATCAGCAAACACGGTTAGTTGTTTGCTTTTATAACTGATGCGGCTATCTACAACGGTGTAATCATCCAAATTTACTCTGTCGTAATAACCTGCACTTATGGAGTGTGTAATTTGTTTGCCATAAGCCAGATTTAAAGTTGCCCTAAACTGGTGCTGCAAATTTTCAAGTGCATACCTAGACAGTTGATTTTCCTGATTTTCAACTTTAGCATCAATATAAGTGTAGTTGACAGATAGTCGTTGAAAAATAGAGGGAAGTGATTCACTCAGTTTTATAGAAATATTTGAATCAACGCCTCTCATATCCAAATCTAATATATTAATCGGTTTCCAAGGGTTGGTATTGGTGGTTCGAACCCAATCAATCATATTTTTACCATCGCGGTAAAATAAGCTCACTTCAGCGGTAATACTTGATAGTCCTTTGGTTTTAAATCCCAATTCATAATTCCAGGCATACTCAGGCAATAAATCAGAGTTTCCTTCATTTACCGGGCTTTGGTAATACATATCTGTGTAAGTAGGTATGCGGTAAGTATAGCCAATGTTTCCAAACGCAGTAATGCTGTTTGAAAGACTATAACCCATATCAATTCCTGGTAATGAATTAAACCCAAAATCGGTATAGTAGTTTAATTGAATTCCCGGAGTGATATTTAATTTTTGGTTATAAAATTCCATTCTATGTTCTATAAACATAGAGGTTACAAATCGCTCTCTTTCTCCTAAATTATTGCTTTTCAAGGTAACTCTGTTAAAGTCAACTCCAATGCCCGTAGTAGCATTTGAGTGCGGAATTACTGTATTAACTTCCAGTCCCAATGTCCTATTGGTATGGTTGTTTTTAAAAAAAGAAGGGTTCTCTCGAATAAAGATGTATTCGTCATCATTTTGGCGGTAGTAGGCTCTGGCTTCAAGGGTTGCATTGCCAAGCGTTGTATTATATGTTAATGCAGCTAGTCCTGTTTGGATCGTCTCGTACTGCTCGGTGAAATCGGGACTAGCATAAAAACCATTGGCTCCAAAGGCACGGTCGGTGAGCCCTCCTAAAAAGCTTAATTTATTATCTCCTAGTGTAATGAATCCTTCATAGAACCCATTAAAAATGGTGTAATCCGTATTATGCTTATATCCATTAGACCGATCATAATTAATCGACAAATTATGAGATTGTGTATCGGTAACCAAAGCCCCTGAAACTCTAGCTCCAAACAAACCAAAGTCCCCTGCTTGAGATCCAATAGTAAGGTAGGATTTTTTTGGCGTTTGAGTTATAATATTTACAGCTCCTGAAAATGCATTTTGCCCAAAAGTTCTTGCCCCTGGTCCTTTAAGTACTTCTATTCGTTCTATATTACTCAAATCAACTGGCAAATTCAAAGAATGGTGCCCTGTTTGGGGATCTGAGATTTTAATGCCGTTAATTAAAATTAGTGTTTGGTCAAAGGTTCCACCTCTAATGCCAATATCGGCCTGCACACCATTAGCTCCGCGGGTACGTACATCTACACCACCAATATGGTGCAATATATCAGCTACACTTACAGCAGGTATCTGAGAAATCATTTGTTTATTAACTAGTGCAATACTCCTGCTTTGTTTAGAATAAGGCAACTGAATTCTGTTTTCCGCAATAATTATTTCATCAAGCTCTGTAATTAACGAATCCGTTGATTGTGCAAACGAAAAACTGGCAATTGTCATTTGTAAGGTAATTACTAATACAATTTTTGTTCTGTTAGAAAGTTTCATTATGCGGTTAAAACTATGAGCCGCAAATATCAAAACAAATCTGTAAAATAAAAGAAATGAGGACTAAATTAAAATTTAGCTAATCACACCTGACCCTACCAATTCGTCCTCATTATACCAAGCCACAAATTGTCCTTTGGCAATGGCTTTTTGAGGTATATCAAAAATTACGTACAACCCATCTTGTTTTTGGTAAAGAGTAACCCAGTCGAGGGGCTGCCGGTAACGGATTCTGGCTTGGTATCGGGCAGTTTCTCCAGTGGCAAGTGTTAAATCAGGTCGAACCCAATGAATTTCTTCCTTTCTGACAAACAATCCTGAACGCAGCAGCCCAGGGTGGTTTTCTCCTTGGCCTGTATAGATTATATTTTCTTTTACATCGGTATCGAGCACAAACATGGGCAAAGGTGTGCCACCAATGGCTAAGCCTTTACGTTGACCTACAGTGAAATAATGTGCACCATTATGCTCACCTTTTATAATGCCATCTTCTTTTTTATAGAGGAATGGTGCTGAAATGGTTTCTAACTTTTCGTGATTCAAAGGGTGTTTTATGTTAATAGTTATAGAGCTAAACCCTTTGAATGAAGTTGGAATTTCCACAACCTTGCCGGTTTTGGGTTTTAATTGCTGTTGTAAAAATTCCGGTAATCGTACTTTCCCAATAAAGCATAAACCTTGCGAATCTCTTTTCTCAGCCGTAATTAATCCTTGGGCTTTGGCAATTTCTCTTACTTGTGGTTTAGTAAGTTCCCCAATGGGGAAAAGCGATTTGGCTAATTGACCTTGGCTTAACTGGCATAGAAAATAACTTTGGTCTTTATTGCCATCTTTGCCGGCTAAAAGCTGATAAGTTTTTTTGCCCTGCCCGTCCTGCAGGCGGGCATCTTTTTCAATAACTCCCTTTCGGCAATAATGTCCGGTAGCCACAAAGTCTGCTTTTAATTTCAGGGCTGTGTCTAAAAACACACTAAATTTTATTTCTCTATTACAAAGTACATCAGGGTTAGGTGTGCGTCCTTGTTTATACTCCTCAAACATATAATCCACAATTTGTTTCTTATACTGCTTGCTAAAATCTATGGTTTGAAAGGGAATACCTAGTTTTTCAGCCACAATCATGGCATCATTGGCATCGTCTAGCCAAGGGCACTCATCACTAATGGTTACAGAGTCATCGTGCCAGTTTTTCATAAAAATACCAATCACATCATACCCTTGTTTTTTTAAAAGATATGCTGCCACACTGGAATCTACTCCGCCTGATAAACCTACTACTACTCGTTTTGCCATGAACCTGCAAAAGTATAGTGTTTAACTCCGAACTTCGAACTCTTAACTTCGAACTTTTAACAACTAATCACCCGAGTCGACCTAACCTGATTAATTCATAAATATTTGTTATGAGCATTTTAAGTGTCTGCCAGTCAAGTACTCGCACTACTCAGCTAACTACATGTAATAGATTTTAACTCTAATCGAATAAAAAATTGC
>CAZZML010000327.1:0-4166 GCA_964654735.1 uncultured Roseivirgaceae bacterium
TCTTTCTTTTTTCTCTTAAAAAACATAGCGGTTATTTAGGATCTAATTCTTGAATTTTTACAGTATTTAAACGCGAGGGCCAACGGGTTTCAAAGGCAGGTGAGTGAGGGCTATGGCAATTTACACAAGTGTTTGAAACTCTGGGTGGTGCCCACCCTCCCAGTTTTTTGCCATGTGCTCCACCTACCCAATCGTTATATTGAGTGGAGTGGCATTGTGCACATACCTTTTGGCTTTTGTTAAAACTGACCTCTTTGTTATTATTTAATCTTAACTGTTCTACATTATTACTGCTGTGGCAGGTAATACAAGTAAGTGCTTCCTCTGTAGCATGATTTAAATGAATATCCCAGTGCGCTTTTTTTCCTGACGGGTCATTCGAAACCATTTTATCAAGTGGTTGTGTATGGCAATTATTGCAAGGGAATGATACGATATGATTAGTCCGGTTAGGAGTAAAAAAGAGTGTATCATTTTCTACATTAGTCACAGCCACTTTTTCGATATCATAAGTAAAAGGGTCTGAACTCACCTTGTAATCAATGGTTGCATTGCTATGTTTTTCTATTTCGGCTAATGGGCTATGTTCGTTATGCGATGGACCTGAACAGGATGTAGATAAGAACAGCAAGCAACTCAACGCAAACATCATTCCTGCGAAGGCAGGAACCTGTCCAAACACTATCCTCCATTCCAAGGGATTCCTGCCTTCGCAGGAATGGTGATACCATTTATTATTTCTTATCTTGTCCATATCTTGGTAGAAGTATTAGCGTTATCATTTAAGGCATGGCACTGTCGGCAATTTACTCGGTTGGGGTGGGTAACCCTAATTTCTTTGGGAGCCGAAGGCCCACCATGGCAAGCCAGGCAATTATTTCTCATTTCCAGGCTATGAGGAATAATAGGCGGGCTGCCCAATAAGGCTTGTTGCTTAGTTTCAGGTGCGTCTATTTTGTTCCAGTAATTAGGTTTAAAAACGCCTTTTGATTTTACAGGCACATGGCATTGTTTGCAATTTACATAATCTGTATGAGGAGTAATTGGAGCAAAAGCTTTGTACTCATCTACATAACCTCCATTTTGATGGCACTGCAAACAATCTTTACCACCCATGCTGTGGTTTTCTTCGGTTGGGTGAGGAATAACAGGTGGGGCTCCAGGGTAGGCTCTTCGGTTATAATACGAGTCGAGTTTTTTATAAGAACGTATTCCACTATTTGCTAAGCCTAAAAATGCTTCAGCATTATGGGCAAGCTTGAACATGCCTTCTTCAATAGGTAATGCGTTGGTGGCAGGCTGAGCAATAATTTCACTATAATTTAAGGCTTGCTCTTCAGTTAAGCTTGCTTTAATTATTAAGCCGGCAGCCGCTAACAGCACAATCCAAAATCCTATGATTACATACCCTTGTTTCATAGCCTAAACTTTTTCGATTCTAACAGCACATTTTTTATAATCCGGCTCTTTCGAAATTGGGCAAAATGCATCTAATGTAACATCGTTTATTAACATGCTTTCATCAAAAAATGGCACAAACACCTGACCTTTGGTTGGCATGCCGCGTTCGTTTATAGAGGCAGGTAAAACCGTTGTTCCTCTTCGAGAAATTACTTTTACTTTCTGCTTATTTTTAATGCCCAACTGATTGGCATCATCTGGATGAAACTCTACATAGGCATTTGGAACCGCCTGATGCAAAACTGGGATTCTTCGAGTCATAGAACCAGTATGCCAATGCTCGATTACCCTACCTGTATTTAGCCAGAAAGGGTATTCGTTATCAGGTACTTCAGGCGCAGGTTCATAAGGGCGTTGCCAAATAACCGCTTTGCCGTTAGGCTTGCCATAAAAATCAAAATCTTTTGTAGAATCACAAGCAGGGTCGTATTTTGAGTTAAAACGCCATTGGGTTGATGTGCCTGTTTCTTCAATGTATGGCCAAATTACACCACTCTGTTTTTTTAGTACTTCAACAGGTGCCATATTGTGTTTTTTACCTGCATGAAACTGGCGGTACTCGTTATAAATTTCTTCGTGATGGTTTTCCTTACTATAAGGAAAAAGGTCGCCATAGCCCATACGCCTCGCAATCTCAATTGTCATCCAAGCATCCGGCATTGCTTCGCCAGGAGCTTCTACCATTTTATCCCAATATTGTGTTCTTCGTTCGGAGTTGCCATACATCCCACTTTTTTCTACGTGCCAAGCTGCGGGCAATATTACATCGGCTACATCGCTGGTAGGGGTAGGGAATACGTCTGAAACCACTACAAAGCAGCTATCTTTTTCCATAGCGGGGCGGTATCGGCTTGTTTTAGGTAACGATACCAACGGGTTTGTAACTTGTGTCCATATAAATTTTATATCACCTCGGTCAACTGCTCTAAACATTTCTGTGGCATGGTAGGTAGGCTTTGCGGGAATTCTTTCGTAAGGCACTTTCCATATTTTTGCAGCCAATTTTCGATGTTTTTCATTCATTACTACACCTTTGGGCAATTTATGTGTAAACGTGCCTACTTCTCGAGCCGTACCACAAGCACTTGGCTGACCAGTTAGTGAAAAAGGACCATTGCCCGGCTGAGATATTTTACCTGTTAGCAAGTGGATATTATACACCAAGTTATTCATCCAAGTACCCCTTGTGTGCTGGTTCAATCCCATGCACCAAAACGAAACTACTTTTAGGTTGGGGTCGCCATAAAGTGAAGCAAGGTATTTAATATCTTTTGCCGAAACGCCAGTAATAGTTTCTACTTTATCGGGTCTGTAATCTTCTAAAAATGTTTTGTATTGCCCAAAATCAATAGGTTCGGCTTTGTCTTTAAAAGCAAATTTATCTTCTAATCCATATCCAATATTGGTTTTCCCTTTATTAAAAACAACATGCTTTTCTACAAAACTATTATTAACCCATCCATTATTTATTAGCTCATAACAAATGGCGTTGGCAATGGCTAAGTCAGCCTGGGGTTTAAATAAAATTGATTTATCGGCTGCTTTACTAGTTCTTGTGGTTCGAGTGGCAAGGTCTATAATCTTAACATTTTTTCGAGTAAGCCTGCTATCGAGCATTCTTGAAAATAAAACAGGGTGCATTTCGGCCATGTTATTACCCCAAAGCACAAATACATTGGCATGCTCAATATCTTCGTAGCACCCCATCGGTTCATCTGCACCAAAAGTGGTTAAGAAACCAGTAACTGCACTGGCCATACAAAGTCTGGCATTGCAATCAAGATTATTAGTACCTATGGCTCCTTTCATAAATTTAGATGCCACGTAGCCTTCGGGAATGGTAGATTGCCCTGAGGTGTACATGGCAACTGAATCTTTTCCATGCTTTTCAATAGTTTCTTTCATTTTGGAGGCCACTAAGTCAAGGGCTTCTTCCATCGAAGTTTCTACATATTTACCATTCTTTTTAACCAAAGGTTTGGTGAGCCTATCGGCTGAAGAAGTACACATAATTTGATGATACCCTTTTACACAAAGCAGTCCTTTATTTACAGAACAATTGGGGTCGCCTTTTACAGCTACAGCTTTTCCTTTTTGTGTGCCAATCAAAACTCCACAGCCAACCCCACAGAAACGACAGGGGCCTTTGGTCCAGTTTATATCTCCCGTGAGATTCGAATCTTCTTGATCAGCGGCAAATAGAATGCCTGGGATCATAGTTACAGCAGCAGCCATAGCCGATGCAGCCGCTGCTTTTTTAAGAAAATTTCTTCTATTCATCATTATTGGTCAATTTTTCGTTCTCTATTAACGTGTTTTCACTAAATCCGGAAACTAAATTTAAGTGCTCTATTCCTTCGATATCATCTAACATTTGTTGAAGTATTTCTTCTTCTTGATCGTTTTTTGTATCCGTAACCAACACCAAAACATCTTTATTGGAAGAAGGTAGGACTTCGCAATGCTTTGTGTTTTCTAACACTTTAATAAGTTGTCTTTTTTCTCCAATACGAGGGAATACTATATAGCTTTTTATTGGCATTTTAAAGAGATTAAAAGTACAATTTTACTTTGTGAACTAAATCACACTACAATGTGAATGAAAATTACGAAGAAGAAAAATGATACCTATCAGTTTTGGAAAATAAATGTGAAAATATGACATAACATATCTAACCTGAATAATTCATGAATAATCTATTACG
>CAZZML010000328.1:0-4165 GCA_964654735.1 uncultured Roseivirgaceae bacterium
AGTAATAGAAGCTCTATTGCATAATGCGGGTTAAAAGACAAACCTTAATGCAAGTAGTTTATAGGGCTATTCATGTAAAGTACAGAGAAACTTCCTGTGTCAGAATAGCCCTAGTTTGCTACCAAGTCACATCAAATATTATTTCTTCTTCACCCCTTTTAGCTACCACTTTTGATGTATCTCCTTTTTTATACATACCCAAAGCTTTCATATAAGCCATCATATCTGTAATATCAAGATCATCAATTTTTATAATGATGTCTCCCTTCTGCATTCCAGCTTTTTGAGCAGGCCGATCCTCTTTTACACCCCCTAATAACATACCAGGGCCTTCGAACATATAATCAGGAATTACGCCTAATGTAACTGAATATTTGGGAGCCTTTCTAGAATCTTCGTCCTTGGTTTTTGTAAACTCCAGTTCTCCCGCATCATTTACTGAAGCAATTACATCTGCGATAAATTTCTGGACAATTTTCATTCCTTCATAATTGATTTTATCAGCATCGTCTGTTGGTTTGTGGTAGTCATCGTGCTGCCCAGTAAAGAAATGTAGAACTGGTTCGTCTTCTAAATAAAATGAAGTATGATCAGAAGGCCCTATACCACTTTCTTTCGCAATCATTTTAACGCCATTTGATTCTGCAATTTTTGTAAGAACAGTATTCCAGGATGGAGAGGTTCCAGTACCATAAACAGCTAATTTTTTCTCTTGGTCTAGTCGCCCTACCATGTCCATATTTAGCATATAATTAACTGTGGTTAACTCAATGGTTGGATGCTTTACAAACCAATTAGACCCCCAAAGCCCTTTTTCCTCACCCGAAAAGGCAATGAACAAATAGTTGTTATTGGTGTATTTGCCTTTCAACCAATCTGCCAATTGTATCATTACAGCCACCCCACTAGCATTATCATCTGCTCCGTTATGAATAGCTCTATCTTCACTCAAAGACCCTTCATCTCCAAACCCTAGGTGGTCGAAGTGAGCACCTATCACTACCGTGTATTCAGCCTTGTTATCAATAAAGCCAATAACATTTCGCCCTTCTAAGGCTTTACTCGTGTCTGCTTGTACTTTAGCGTGTGGGTTATACTTTGGTTTAACCGAAAATACTTGGTAATAACCATCTGTCCCTTTAGGCTCAAGCCCTAATTTTTTAAATCGCTTCGCCAAGTATTTTGCTGCTTCCACCTCTCCATTAGACCCAATTTCTCGCCCTTCTAATTTATCGCTAGCCAAATATTCTACATCTTCTTGCATTGTTTGGCCAAAGCTGTAAATTGAGGTAACAGTTAATAGCAAAAACAGATAATTCTTTAATAATTTGTTCATAATTAATAATTATAGGTTGTTAAAAGTGTATAGCTTTTTAATTTATTTTTCTTATCGTAGGTTTCAGATTTTACCATGCCAACATCTTTAGAAAACCATTCTATTGAGCGCATTTCCATTTTTATTACTGTTTTCATGTATATATCCTGACTTATTTTAAAACACTCAAAGCTACCTGCCGGAGTATTTAAAGTTTCCTCTCCTAAAACTTTCCGCCCGGTAATATCAATCTTAAAGTTCATCACCATAGGGCCATTAACTTTCATTACAATATTAGCGTCTTTTAATTCTTGTCCTATTTTTAAGCTTGAAGGCAATTCCAGATTTGTTCCTTCTACCGTCATCTCAAAATTTTCCATCGATTGCATTTGCTCTTGCGGAAACATGTCGTTCATATCAAAATAAATTACTCCGTCTTCGCATTTCATTGTGCTTGAACCAACCATTGTTTGCTCCCCTTTTTTATCTACAGAAGTTATTTCGAAAGTAGCAACAAACTCATTAGAGGTCTCCGAATACTCTGTTACTTTTTGAATGGTTTTTCCTTGCAACTTACCTTTTGCATCAAAATTAGACATAGTCCAATTCGTTCCGTTTTTCACCTTAAAGTATTGATTGCACTGCGCTTTTGAATCAAGGTTAAAAATTAGGATTGCTGCTATAAAAAAGTATTTCTTCATAATGATTTTAATTAATTGGTTTAAATTTATCACCAAATTACAACCTAAATCAAGTTTAAAAAACGATATCTATTAATTTGAGGACATATAATAATGTTCACCTACTTTTTTTATAACCCCTGCATCAAGCATTTGCCTAAGAGTAGTTAAGAAATATTCTTTTTTTGAATCTGAAATTTCTTGCAGTAGTTGTTTAGTAGTTACATCTCCAGCACTTAGCTTTTTAATAATTAGCGTATAGTAATCTTCTTTTTGCTTACGTTTCTGTGCTAAGCAACTATCACACTTCCCGCAATTATCGTATTCTTCATCAAAATAGGATAAAAGCAACTTCATTCTACAAGATGTAGCATCTTCTAAGTATGCTAGCACAGTATCTAGCCTTTGAGAAACATTTGCTTTGAGTGTACTCAACCTTGTGGATGATTTAAAAAGTCTTGAAATGTCTTCTCTTGGCTGAAGAAAAACAATTTCGGGCTTGCCAGATGCCTTTACATAGGAAATAATACCTATTTTATCTAATTTAATCAGAAACTCTATTACTTGTTTTTCTTTTAGTTCTATAAACTGGGCAATTTTCGATTCAGAAATTACCAAAAAATCTGTGAAAAGCGCACCTCCATAAATGCGAAGAATTCCTTTAATAAATGCATCAAACTTTACGTTGGCTATCTGAAACTTATAAAGCTCTGTGTTATTTGCCGAAATTTTAAGGCGGCTATGCCGCAAAGTGGAATCGGTTAATTGTAAAAGCCCTTCTTCCTCCAACCTTTTAAAGGCGTGGTAGGTGGCAATCATATCGAGCTCATATTTTGTGCAAAACTCGTGTAAATCAAACACTCTCGAACTCATAAAACCACTGCCCACCGCCATTTGAAAATGATTGGCAACGGCTTGATATACTTGTATTAAAAACTCTTTTGGAGGATGATTTAATTCAAGCTGGTTTAACATTTGATCATAATCAGACTTATAAGCAAGCATAACGGCAAAAGCCAACCGCCCATCTCTACCTGCCCTACCTGCTTCTTGGTAGTAATCCTCCAACGATGAGGGTGCTTCGTAATGCACTACCAATCTCACATTAGGTTTATCTATACCCATACCAAAGGCATTAGTGGCCACCATTACCCGAACCGAATTATTAATCCAACCTTGCTGCCGCAGATCTTTGTCTTTTGGAAGAAGACCCGCATGAAAAAAGGTTGAGGAAATTTTATTCTTTTTAAGTAGTTCAGAGAGGTCTCTTGTGCCTTTACGTGACCTCACATACACAATAGCACTTCCTCCTACTTTCGACAATATTTCTATGAGCTTCACCTCTTTATCTTCTACCATTCTCACAGAGAATGAAATATTGGGACGAGCAAAACTGCTTTTAAACAAATAACCTTCCTTAAATCCAAGCTCTGATTGAATTTCAACTTGCACCTTAGATTTTGCAGTAGCGGTAAGTGCTAACACCTGCACTCCATCTAACAAAGCTCTAAACTCTTTTAGCTGCAAATAAGAAGGCCGAAAATCGTGCCCCCATTGCGAAATACAATGTGCTTCATCCACCGCAAGCAGATTCACATTCATTTCCTTAACTCGCTCTATAAAAAGTTCTGTTTGCACACGCTCAGGAGAACAGTACAAAAATTTTATATCTCCATAAATGCAGCTGTTCAGAGCGTTATCAATTTCGCGATAATCAAGTGCGGAATGAATGGCAATTGCCTTAATTCCTCTTTTTTTAAGTGCTGTCACTTGATCGTTCATTAAAGCAATGAGGGGCGTAATTACTATGCAAATTCCTTCTTTAAGCAAACCCGGCACCTGATAGCAAATTGATTTACCTCCGCCTGTTGGCAGGAGTGCCAAGGTATCTTGCCCTTCTAAAACAGAATTAATAATATCCTGCTGTACAGGTCTGAAAGAATCAAATCTCCAATATTTTTTTAATATGAGTTCGGGTGTGGTCAAATAATAGTGTTAAATAATACATAAAGATAAGAGTTAAAACCCACCACTACCACTCCAAGAAGGGGATTCATGCCAACCGGATTTAAGTTCTAACTAATAACCTGAGTTCCTCAGGTTAATAATATTTACGGCTAAGTTCTAACTAGGACAGCATTTTTGTATTATCTAATATGGACATGTTGCT
>CAZZML010000329.1:0-4162 GCA_964654735.1 uncultured Roseivirgaceae bacterium
TTAGAACTTAACCTTACCATTTTAACTAGAAAAGGGGGGCAGTATCTTGGCTCTGGTTAATTAACCTATTTCTTGGTATTATTAATTTATGACCTGTTAATAACCATGTTACATTTAATTCGGGGTACTTAAGTAGTATTTTATTTAATATTTCACTGCTGATAGAACCTCTTCTCTTAAGCTGAATACTTATATAGCCATTAGGAACACCTATGTTTTGCTCAAACTCTTTATGAGAAACATCAATTGCTCTAACAAAAAGAATTAGTCTATCAATGGCTAATATAGTTTCATTATCGTCTGTTTTATTCATAGTATTAATTTGCTATTGAATTATTATATTTACTTACCCAATCTCCAGCTGAAGCAGTATTGGAGAAAATAGCAGCATTAATGCCTTGTTTTCTAAGGTCTTTTACCAGTTCGTTGGTTAAATAAGTGCTAATAATATCTTCTGAAATTATAAATGCCTTACACTTTAATCCTTGTGATTTCAAGGCAGGGTAATATTCAGTATTAAGGTACTCGAATATGTTTTTAAATGAACCTTGAAGCCTCCTATAATCAGCAATGGTACTTGTCACACGATGAGTTTTGCTAAAATCAATAACAGCTTTCAACTGTTGTATTAGCAATTCCTTTTTTGCAAAGCCTCGCTCGTTATAAGTTATATTCTGACTCTCTGCATCATATTCAATGGTCGATATTTTATCCTTATAAATAATCATCTTTTCTCCTTTATGGTTCTATAATTAAACTTGGCAAGGTTGACTTAATTGAACACCAAATGTAGAGTGTATATTAATGAATTGCATTACACAATTTTGCCAATCTTTAACAAAGATTAATAGCGTAAAATATTAGTTCTAGTATCAATAAATATTAATTCTAATATGGTTTACGTATTAGAACTAATATTTATTCAAAAAAAAGAGGAATTTGAAAAAGATTACTTAGCAATTTACTTGGAATTGGACTTTAGGCAGAATAGTATTGCTGACAGTAATGCCATTTATATGCTTGGTAATTGCAATTGAGTAAATTGAATATACTTGAATGACTGAGGAAAAGGATGACAGAATCTTTATAGCAGTAGCTGATGATCATACCATATTAGTAGATGGTCTTGTTCAGATATTTAGAGCAAACCCAAAATATCATATTGTTGGCACAGCCAATAATGGCCAAGAGGTAATTGATATTGTTAGAAAAGAGAGAGTTGATATTATTGTTATGGACATTAATATGCCCATTATGGATGGGATTGATGCTACCGAAATAATTTCCGAAAATTTTGAGGATACCAAGGTGTTGATTATGAGTATGCATAACAAAGCAGGGTATATCCAAAATGCGATTAAAGCTGGTGCAAGTGGTTATATTCTAAAAAATACAACCCCAGACGAGTTAGAAGAAGCTATCGATAGAGTGTTAGAAGGAGGCAGCTATTTTTCGCAAGATGTATCAACACTTATGGCAATGAGCATGCGCGGAGTTACAGAAAAGAAGGTGACAATTAAGCTTTCGCGCCAAGAAAAATTATTACTCAAGCTGCTAAGTGAAGGGTGTACTTCAGAGGAAATTTCAGACCAAATGGAAACCAGTGTACATACCATTAGCTCTTATCGTAGAAACTTATTAATTAAGTTTGAGGCTAAAAATGTAACCCAATTGATTACGATGGCCATTAAAGATGGGTTTTTACTCTAAATCCCATCATTTTTTGTTTTTGCACTATTCTAATTTGATACCATTGCTTTTTAAGAGGTAGTATATTGAATAGGATATTATGTGCAAATAGCAATTCTGCTATTCAAACATATCAATTCTGCTATTTAAGGTACCCTATATATATATATTATTTGACAGTTTCTAGTAATGTTTTATTTAAACACTTGCCCTATCATTGAGGTAAATTTAAACAACTAACCTAGCCCTGATTGGTTTCAGGCATTAAATTACATTAATTATGAAAGTTCTAAAAGCATTAAAAATCGTTTTAGTATTAACTGTACTTGTTATTTCTACTAGCTGTAACCCAGAAGAAATTAACCCAAAGGAAACAGCTGGAGATTCACAAATTGAAATTGCTGTATCAAACGACTAATTTAAAAACAAAAAAAATAATATTATGAAAACTATTAAAGTTATAAAGTACGTTTTGGCATTTAGCCTATTTGTTATTTTAACAAGTTTTAGACCGGTAGATAAATTTGCCAATATCACAGGTGGAGAATCGCAAATTGAACTAGATGTTGTAAATGATTAAATAAATTAACCTTTTATTTGTTTTTTATTATAGATATTTACCATCTATGAGGTTAATTTTATTGAGTTTTTTTATAGGTTTTAATCTATTAGGGTATTCGCAAAACAAGGATTTACAAAAATCTAATGAATGGATTAAAGCAGAAGCCCTTCGTCAGGAAGGGCACGCATTTTTTAATAAAAAAGAGTATGAGGTTGCACTAAAAAAGTACAAAAAATCCCTAAAAGAGTTTATCATAATTTCTGACTCTTCAAGAATCGCAAAATGCTATAATAATATAGGTAATTCTCAATTATTCTTAGGGAATAATGAAAAAGCGATTGTTGCTTTTTATAATGCCATTGAAATTAATAAGCGACTTAATAATTCTACGGTTCTTATAGGAAATTATATAAATCTAGCTGCATACTATAAGCGTCAAAAAGAGTATGATTTAGCACTAAAATATTATTTAGATGCCAAAGATGAAGTGGCAAAAGCGAATGATCCTGCAAAGCTCCCATTGATATATTTAGGATTAGGAGATATTCTGGGAAAAGAGACATTTGAAAGTCACAATTTTAATTTAGCAAAATCGTATTACCGGAAGGCATTAAGCAGTTATATGGAGCGGAAAGATTCAGCTCGTATTTCAATAGTTTATAATAACCTAGGGGTCTTATCATATCATCAATTGGAGTATGACTCTTCTCTATTTTTTTACACAAAATCTATTGAACTTAAAGATGGATTGGGAGACCAACGAGGTCAAATTATTTTGTTTTTAAATGTGGGTAATATTTATATGGAGAAAGGCAATTATAGAATTGCATTAGATTATTTTAACCAAGGAGCTGATTTAGCAGTCGAATTTGAGGATAATGTTAACTACCATAATTTAATAGCTAATACCTTAAAATGTAAAATACAACTTGGGCAAAGGGAAGAAGCTGATAGTATTTTTGAAATTTATAACTCTTTAACTGATTCTATTTATGATAAAGAAAAGGCCAAAAATCTTAAAGAGCTTGAAGTTCTCTATGAAACCCAAAAAATTGGCAATGATCTAAAAGATCAAATAAAGCAAACAGAAGCAAAAACAAGGCTTAGTTATTGGTATTTAGCGCTCGCTGTTGGTATCACACTCTTGTTTTTTATTGCCATTTTATTTTTTAATCAAAATAGAAAATATCATCAAACCCTAAAAGTGCAAGAGCTAGAGAGGTTGAAGAAAGCACAAGAAATTAAAGAACTTAATGCCATGATGCAGGGTCAGGAGGATGAGCGGAACCGTATTGCGGAAGATTTGCACGATAGATTGGGGGCGAGGTTATCAGCCATAAAGTTATTAGCACTAAAAGATGGCAAAAAAAGTTTGGCTATAAGTGAAATGGTAGAGTCTGCAATTAAGGAGACCAGAGAAATATCTCATAATCTATCAACCGATATGCTTACAAGGTTTGGATTGCAAAATGCCATTAGTGATTTTGTTCGTACGGTTAATGAAAGCAATAAAATTGAGGGAGATTTTACGACCACCAATTTAGAAGAACGCCTACCAAAAGTGTTTGAAAAGACTATATTTCATGTTGTGCTCGAATTAGTGAATAATACCATTCGGCATTCAGATGCCTCTTCCTTTTTTATTCAACTTACCAGGTATCAAAATGAGATTGATCTAATTTATGAAGATGATGGGAGTGGCTTTGATGCTAAAAAAACTTCGTTTGAAGGCATGGGAATAAGAAATTTAACGGCAAGAGTACAGTCTATTAATGGAAAAATTAATATAGATTCTATGCCTGGCAAGGGGGTTCATGTTGTTATTAGTGCTTCTTTAAAAAAAGAGCTTGCTTAACCCTAGCTCATCTTCACCATTTTGCTAATATAGTTGCTATAATAGTACTTTAATTG
>CAZZML010000330.1:0-4161 GCA_964654735.1 uncultured Roseivirgaceae bacterium
TATTAAATAATATCTGGCGGGGAGTGCTATGTGTAATTTTAGTAAGTATTTGAATTATAACCTGAGATGTCTGAAGAACCCATTTTAAAAGAAAACAAAGGACGGTTTGTTCTTTTCCCCATTGAACATGATGATATATGGGAATATTATAAAAAAGCAGAAGCAAGTTTTTGGACTGCCGAAGAAATTGATTTGAGTCAAGATATAAAAGACTGGGCAAACCTAAACGATGGTGAACGCCACTTTATTAGCCACGTACTTGCCTTTTTTGCTGCAAGTGACGGGATTGTTAACGAAAATTTAGCAGAAAATTTTATTTCTGAAGTGCAATACACCGAAGCCAAATTCTTTTATGGATTTCAAATAGCTATTGAAAACATTCATTCTGAAACATATTCGTTACTTATAGACACCTATATCAAAGACAATAAAGAAAAGGATCGCTTATTTAACGCCATTGACACGCTTCCATTTGTAAAAACGAAGGCAGATTGGGCTTTACGCTGGATTGATGAAGGCTCATTTGCAGAACGGCTCATTGCATTTGCGGCTGTTGAAGGTATTTTCTTTTCTGGTAGTTTCTGTTCCATTTTCTGGCTTAAAAAAAGAGGGCTGATGCCGGGTCTTAGCTTTTCTAACGAATTAATATCAAGAGACGAAGGGCTACATTGCGATTTTGCATGTCTCCTGTATAATAACCACGTTGTTAACAAGCTCGACCCACAGGTAATTACCGAAATTATTATAGATGCGGTGAATATGGAAAAAGAGTTTGTTACCGAAGCACTACCTGTTGGCCTAATAGGGATGAATGCCGAATTAATGTGCCAGTACATTGAGTTTGTAGCCGATCGCCTATTAATGGAAGTAGGTTGCCCTAAGCAATATAATGTAGAAAATCCATTCGATTTTATGGAGCTTATCTCCTTGCAAGGAAAAACTAATTTCTTTGAGAAAAGAGTTGGAGAGTACAAAAAAGCAGGTGTAACCTCCGACCAAGACGACACCCCAAAATTTAGTTTAGACGAAGACTTTTAACATATTAACTTCCGATAGCTATCGGAACATTAACCACCCAGACCTAATAACCCAATGCTAGTAGTAAAAAGAGATGGCCGGCACGAATCGGTAAAGTTTGACAAAATAACGGCTCGAATCGAGAAGTTATGTTATGGGTTAGACCCCAAATACATCACTCCAATCGATATTGCCAAAAAAGTTATTGCTGGTATTTATGATGGCGTATCTACAGTAGAGCTTGATAACCTAGCAGCTGAAACAGCTGCTTCGTTAACTACAAGCCACCCAGATTACGCAAAACTAGCAGCCCGGGTAGCCATTTCCAACCTCCACAAAACCACAAGTAAATCGTTTTCAAATACTATGAAACGACTTTACACCTATATTGACCCTAAAACAGGGCAAAATGCGTCTTTAATTTCTAAAGAAGCGTATGGAGTAATTAATAAGCACGCAGCATTATTGGATTCCAGTATTATTTATGATCGTGATTTTGGGTACGATTATTTTGGGTTTAGAACATTAGAGCGTTCGTATTTAATGAAATTAGATGGACATGTGGTGGAACGTCCTCAACATATGTTAATGCGAGTAGCTATTGGAATTCATATGGATGATGTTGATGCAGCCATTGACACCTATAATTTAATGTCGGAAAGGTGGTTTACACACGCTACTCCAACTTTATTTAATGCGGCAACTCCTAAGCCTCAAATGTCATCGTGCTTTTTGCTTACAATGAAAGATGATAGCATTGATGGAATTTATGACACTCTAAAGCAAACGGCTAAGATTTCACAATCAGCTGGTGGAATTGGTATTAGCATACATAATGTTCGAGCAACAGGCTCTTACATTAGAGGAACTAACGGCATTTCCAATGGCATTGTACCCATGCTTCGTAATTTCGACATGACCGCACGATATGTCGATCAAGGAGGTGGAAAACGCAAAGGTAGCTTTGCTATTTACTTAGAACCCTGGCATGATGATATTTTCTCCTTCTTAGATTTAAAGAAAAACCATGGGAAAGAAGAGCTGAGAGCTAGAGATTTATTCTATGCACTTTGGATTCCTGATTTGTTTATGCAAAAAGTGGAAGCCAACGAAGAGTGGGCTTTGTTTTGCCCTAATGAAGCTCCTGGTTTGGCAGATTGCTATGGCGATGATTTTGTAAGACTCTATAATAAGTACGTTAAGGAGGGCAAACAACGAAGAATGGTGAAAGCCCAAGATTTGTGGTTCGAAATTTTAGAATCTCAAATGGAAACAGGCACTCCTTATATGATGTATAAGGATGCCGCCAATAAAAAATCGAATCAAAAGAATTTAGGGGTTATTAAATCAAGTAACCTTTGTACAGAGATTATCGAGTATTCATCTCCTGATGAAGTAGCTGTTTGTAATTTGGCCTCTTTATCTCTACCAAAATTTGTAATTGATGGCACGTTCGATCATCAGAAACTATATGATGTAACTTATACGGCCACCAAAAACCTAAACAAGGTTATTGATAGAAACTACTATCCTGTTGAAGAAGCCAAAACCTCTAATATGCGCCATCGCCCAATAGGACTTGGAGTGCAAGGGTTGGCTGATGCTTTTTTATTACTAAGAATGCCATTTGAGTCGGAAGAGGCAAAAGCCCTAAACAAAGACATATTTGAAACGATGTACTTTGCTTCAATGACCGCTTCTAAAGATTTGGCCATTAAAGATGGGGCGTATGAAACCTTTAAAGGCTCACCTGTATCAAAAGGCATATTCCAATTTGATATGTGGGGAGTAAATCCATCTGACCGTTGGGATTGGGCCTCGTTGAAAAAGGAAGTGAAGAAAAATGGGGTAAGAAACTCCTTATTAATGGCTCCAATGCCAACGGCTTCTACTTCCCAAATTATGGGTAATAATGAAACATTTGAGCCTTACACCACCAATATTTATAATAGAAGAGTGCTTTCTGGTGAGTTTGTAGTAGTTAATAAGCATTTATTAAAAGACTTAATTGCTTTAGACCTTTGGGATGATGCCATGAAAAACAGACTAATTCAAGCAAATGGGTCTGTTCAAAATATTCCTAACATTCCTCAAAATATTAAAGACCTGTATAAAACCGTATGGGAGATTTCGCAAAAAACCATTATTGATATGGCCGCAGATCGTGGTGCTTATGTATGTCAATCGCAAAGTATGAATGTGCACATATTAGATCCTAACTTTGGTAAGTTAACCTCTATGCATTTTCATGCTTGGAAAAAAGGATTAAAAACGGGCATGTATTACTTACGTTCAAATGCGGCTACAAATGCCATTCAGTTTACGGTTACCAAAGAACACGAACAAGTAGTAAATACAGAAGCTTTAAAAGAGCAGAACCAAGCAGATATGGCTTGCTCATTGGATAACCCCGATGAGTGCATTGCTTGTGGTAGTTAAATAATTCTGGCACTGTCAAAGTTAAACTTTGATAGAGGTAGAACTGAGGTTAGAAGTACCTAAAACTCAATTATTAAATCCTTTATAGAAGAAAAGCTAGCATCCTCTTTATGAGCTAGCTTGTACTCTTCTTTATTTCCAAACCATGCTAACACTTGCTTTCGGCTAAGCTTAGTTGGCTTATCATGCAAATGGCTTTGATACGATGAATGTGCATAATCTCTAAAATTATTCACAAAGCCATGTTTTTGAGGGTTAACATGAATGTACTTTATAAGTGTTGTTAAATAAGCTTCGTGTTCTACTTTTTTTCGACTAAAAGGAGAGTCGAATAATCCACCAGTCCTGACAAATGAACGATTAATAGCTTGTGTATAGCTACTAAAAAGCTTAGCAAATTGCTTGCTTACAATAAAGTTTGTACTGTGTAAACCATCTTTATGCCTTGATTTTAATCCTTTAGAAAATACATCCAGTTCAGATTGTTCTTTTACTAGAATTAGTAAGTGAAAGTGGTTGCCTAATAAACAATAGGCAAAAGTATTTACAACTGGGCTGAGGTATTGGTTGTACTTATTTAAAAAATAAGAATAGTTTCGGGTTTCTTTAAAAAGGGTTTCGCTATTAATACCACGGTTATAAATATGGTAAAAACAACCTGGTTCTAATACTTGGGTTGATGCCATTTTTAAAAGTAGTAATATT
>CAZZML010000331.1:0-4154 GCA_964654735.1 uncultured Roseivirgaceae bacterium
AATTTTCACCAAACAATTAGAAGAAAATGTCTGAAATTGCACAAAAAGTAAAAAGCATCATCATTGATAAGCTTGGAGTAGAAGAGTCTGAAGTAACAAACGAAGCAAGCTTCACAAATGATTTAGGTGCTGACTCACTTGATACAGTTGAACTTATCATGGAGTTTGAAAAAGAATTTAATATCTCTATTCCGGATGATCAGGCAGAGAATATTGGAACAGTTGGCCAGGCTGTAACTTATCTTGAAGAAAACGTAAAATAAGACTTTGGAATTACGAAGAGTAGTAGTTACTGGACTAGGTGCCCTTACCCCAATAGGCAATACTGTTGATGAATATTGGCAGAGTTTGGCTAATGGAGTAAGCGGTGCTGCTCCTATTACCCTTTTTGACGCAGAAAAATTTAAAACCAGGTTTGCGTGCGAAGTAAAAAACTTTGACCCAACCGATTTTATAAATCGGAAAGAAGCACGTAAAATGGATAGGTTTACTCAATTGGCCATGGTGGCAGTTGAAGAAGCCATTCAAGACTCTGGATTAGATATAGAAGCTGTTGACTCAGATAGAGCAGGTGTAATATGGGGCTCTGGCATCGGGGGACTAGGTACTTTTCAAAACGAAGTAACAAATTTTGTAGAAGGCGGTAAAATTCCAAGGTTTAATCCTTTCTTTATTCCTAAAATGATTGCAGATATTGCAGCCGGGTACATCTCCATAAAATATGGGTTTAGAGGCCCTAATTTTGTAACGGTTTCTGCCTGTGCTTCCGGTACAAATGCAATCATCGATTCACTCAACTATATTCGTTTAGGTCATATGGACATTGCCGTTACCGGTGGGTCAGAAGCAGCTGTAAACGAGTCTGGAATGGGTGGATTTAGCTCAATGAAAGCACTTTCTGAAAGAAATGATTCTCCAAAAACTGCTTCGCGCCCATTTGATAAAGACCGCGATGGTTTTGTTTTAGGCGAAGGTGCTGGAGCTTTGATTTTGGAAGAGTACGAGCACGCCAAAGCACGTGGTGCTAATATTTATGCCGAAGTAATTGGAGGTGGAATGTCTGCGGATGCCCACCATATTACTGCTCCACACCCTGAAGGCAAAGGAGCTAAAGCTGTAATGAAAAATGCTTTACGAGATGCCAACACCAACCCTGCTGAAGTAGATTATATAAATGTACATGGCACATCAACTCCTTTAGGCGACATAAGTGAAGTATTAGCCATTAAAGATGTGTTTGGAGAACACGCTTATCAATTAAATGTAAGCTCCACAAAATCAATGACTGGTCATTTATTGGGTGCTGCCGGTGCAATAGAATCTATTGCGGCTATTAAAGCCATTCAATATTCGCTGGTTCCTCCTACAATAAACCACGAAACGGTGGATGAAGGACTTGATCCAAAAATAAACTTTACTTTAAACAAAGCGCAGAAGAGAGAAGTAAATGTAGCTTTGAGTAATACATTCGGGTTTGGAGGTCATAATGCATCGTTAGTGTTTAAAAAAATAAATGAGTATGAACAAGGTGTTTAGGCGAGCCCTGAACCTGTTTCAATCTTACTCCTCCGAAGACAAACACCTTAGATCTGTAATTGAATCTATTACTGGCAAAAAACCTGTTACTTTAAAGCTATATAAATTAGCCATTAAGCATTCATCTTCTTCTGAGCCTGATAAATATGGCCGAAAAGAATCGTATGAAAGACTTGAATACTTGGGTGATGCCTATTTAGGAGCCATAATAGCTGAGTACCTGTACAAAAAATACCCCTATAAGGATGAGGGTTTTTTAACCGAAATACGATCAAGGCTTGTTAATAGAGAATCGCTAAATTTATTAGGTCGTAAACTTGGGCTTGAAAAAATTATAATTGTAGATAAAAAGAATGAACTCCATCGCCACAAATCTATTTATGGAGATATAATGGAAGCGTTGATAGGAGCTATTTATTTAGATCATGGGTTTAAGGTGTGTAAATATTTTATTTTACACAAACTAGTTGAGCCTAATTTTAATATTGATAAAATTATTAACGAAAACACTAATTATAAGAGCCAAATAATTGAGTGGGGCCAAAAAAATGGCAAAGAAGTTCGGTTTGAAACAGAAAGTGTAATTGAAAAAGGAAATTATAAAGAATTTGAAGTTTCTATATTTATAGAAGATAACTTTATTGTAAAAGGGCACGGCCCCAATAAAAAGAAAGCAGAACAGTCTGCCGCTCGTAAAGCGTATGAAACTATTTTAGAAGATTAGATAAACTATTTCTATGAAAATAGCAGGTGCTTCTTTAAATCAAACTCCATTAGATTGGGCCAATAATACAGCTAATATTATTGAAGCTATTGAATTGGCAAAGTTTCAGAAGGTAGAAATACTTTGTTTACCAGAGTTATGTATTACAGGTTATGGTTGTGAAGATATGTTTCTTGCTCCTTGGGTCGCTGAACAAGCACAAAATGAGTTATTATCTATTGTAAAACATGCAACAAACATAACAGTAACAATTGGCTTACCCGTTTGGCATAAAAACAGCATTTACAATGTAGTAGCTTTAGTTTCCGATAGAAAAATATTAGGTTTTCAAGCCAAACAACAATTACCCAATTATGGGGTTCATTATGAACAACGATGGTTTACACCTTGGACACAAAAACAAGCCAAGATAAATATTGAAGGCCAAGAATACCAATTTGGTGATTACACCTACCAACTAAACGAAGCACATATTGGGTTTGAAATATGTGAAGAAGCCTGGAATAAAGATAGGCCTGCTTTTCGTTTAGTGGAGCAAAAAGTTAATGTAATATTAAACCCAAGTGGAAGCCATTTTGCGCTAAACAAAGAAGCTGAAAGAGAGAAGCTGGTTGTTAAAAGTTCTAAAAACTTTAGCTGCACCTATGTTTATGCCAATATATTGGGTAATGAGGCAGGCCGTATTATTTATGACGGAGATGTTATTATTGCTCAGAATGGACGATTAAAAGCTTCGGGAGAAAGATTTAGTAAAAAACCTGTTTATTTAACAACTACTGATGTAAATCTTAATACACCCTCCTCAAAAACCATTATTTCTTTAAAACTTTCAATCGAAGAGCAATTTACTAAAGCGGTAACATTAGGATTATTTGACTACCTCCGAAAAAGCAAAAGCAAAGGTTTTGTGCTTTCTCTTAGTGGTGGTGCCGACTCCTCCTCTATTTTGGTACTGGTAGCAGAAATGGTTAAGTCTGGTGTAAATGAGTTAGGATTAGAACTATTTTTAAGTAAAATTCATAGAGATGACCTAATCGGAGAAGTATCAAATCATAAAGAAATATTAAGGCATATCCTTATAACCGCTTATCAGGGTTCGAAAAATTCATCATCAAAAACATTGCAATCTGCACAAGAGCTGGCAAAGTTTGTAAACTCGACATTTTATCATTGGCCTATAGGTAATTCCGTTACCAATGCTGTAGAAACCATTGAAAAGCAACTTGGCAGGAAACTTACCTGGCAACAAGATGACATTGCCTTGCAGAACATACAAGCAAGGAGCCGCTCTCCATTTATTTGGATGCTAGCCAATATTTCAAACTCATTATTATTAACCACCTCCAACCGAAGCGAAGGCAGTGTAGGTTACACCACTATGGATGGTGACAGCAGTGGCAGCTTGGCTCCTATTGCAGGCATTCATAAATCATTTATAATAGGCTGGCTGGCTTGGGCAGAAAAAGAGCTAGGCTACACAGCCCTTAGCTTTGTTAATAATTTAGCTCCATCAGCAGAATTAAGGCCTTTAGAAAACTCTCAAACCGATGAAGATGACCTGATGCCTTATCCATTACTTCAGCAAATTGAAAGGTTATTCATAAAAGAAAACAATAGCCCAAAACAGATCTTTGATAAGTTAAAAGCTAGTAATGAACAAAAAAAACTGGCCTCATATATTATTAAGTTTTTTAACCTCTGGAGCCGTAATCAATGGAAACGAGAGCGCATTGCTCCTTCGTTTCACTTAGATGATTATAACATTGACCCAAGATCTTGGTTTAGGTTTCCAATTTTATCAGGTGGTTTTACAGAAGAACTTCTTGAACTAAAAGAAATTACTACCTTAAATCCGCAAGGAACTTTGTGATGAAAGCCATAAGATGTTGTTAGT
>CAZZML010000332.1:0-4152 GCA_964654735.1 uncultured Roseivirgaceae bacterium
CACACTGAACTATGATAAAAAATGACCTTTGAAAGCGAACTGCGCTGCCAGCGGTCAACTGCAATTTTTTGTTATACGTAATTTTCGATTATGTTCAATTAAATCTCTAGTAAATTTATCTTGAATTAGCCACAATAACTCAATAATGTATATTGGAGAACTCAGTATTACTGCAGCAATAACACTAGATTTTGCAATTTGATTGAGTGGCCCAGATACAAACCAAAATAAAAACATACATGTAACAAGAACAAACAAAATAAAGTATGAATTTGATTTAGCTATTTCATAATTAATTGATGATTGATTTCTTCTCAAGTTTTTTATTTTACGGAATTTAATAGCTTTGTTCTTACGATATACCTTTTTCAAAACCAAAGGAAAATATTTTATAATCGCAGCAATAAGAATACCGACAAAACAAAAAAATATACCTGTAAACCACCAAGATGGGTCACTTAAATTGAGTAGAATCTCATCCATAATTTTTTACGTATAACGCCAAAATCACCCGTCTTTATCGGGTGGATTTTTTGGTTATAAAACTTAGGTAAAGCATCGGAATTGCTTTCGTGTCTGAAACTCAAAAGTCTTAGTTGATCTCAATAATCCCAGCATTTTCATTTTGATAAAAATCATTTATGACGATAGTTTTATTTCGGATAATTCGTTCTACATCTTGAATCTTGCAATTTCCTATCGTGAGCCAAATTATTTTAGGAGGAAAGCCTTTGATTACACTAATTTCATTATAATCTGCATCTTTTGTAACTATTGTATAGCCCTCTTTTTTAGCAAATAACCATATTATTTGATCCTCAGATTCATCTAAGTTTTCCATCATAACGTGAGTAGAGTCAGGAAAAATATCGTTAAGTCTTGCCACCAATTTATGAGAAAGGTTATTGTCATACAACAGTTTCATGCACTCAACCGAGTGATATTATTTTCTCTTTCAGCCGCAAAGGCTAAACAAGCAAGAATATCCTCTTTTGTGATTTTCGGATAATCATCAATAATTTCGTCATAACTCATTCCATCTGCAAGCATATTTAGAATGTCGTAAACTGTAATTCTTATGCCTCGAATACAAGGTTTTCCTGATCTTTTTCCAGACTCAATAGTAATATATTTTTTATAATTTATCATGTTGTTCTCCTTGCTTTCTGAATACAGACATCAGTAAACTAGCAGTTTACTCCCTTTTCTTTTACTCTTGCTTTTTCTTTCCAAAAACCTTGTAGGCTGTCTCGCATACCTTCTCTGCACTCAGCTTTGCAACCATCAAAACTCACTTTTTCTGCTTTTCTCCTGATTTCTACGACGGACTTTGAAAAAACAAAGTCATACTTTTCCACATCAAACCCTACTTTTTCGCAAGCTGATGCTCCCCCTCCATAGTGGTAGTAGTTGAATTTTTGGTTATAAAATATTAGAGGATCGTGTTTTCTTCCCACTGTATATTCTGACTCAACCTGAATACTTATTCAGTTTCAATTAATGCGCTAACATTGCTAAGAATTGATTTCCACTCCCTTTCAATAAGAGTATAAAGGTCTTGTTCTAGTTTTTTGGTACTGCCCTCATTAAACCAATCTTTATTGTGCTGTACAATTCGATTTCTATAACCTTGACCATATTCATCTGAACACTTGCTCCATAATGGAGAAGCATGAGTGGACGCAAGCTCTTCACTGAAATAATTCCCACCCGTTAATTCAACTTTACTGAGCAGTTCATAAGAAGACGAAGAAAGCGTTTTCTCAGCTTGCTTAATAAAATCTTGAGCATCCGTGTACTCAGGGTCCCCAGCTAATGTATTACAATAATCTTTAAAATTTAAGACATTTTCTTTCAAGAGCTTAGTAGCAAGTAAACGAGAGCCATAACCTAAGTGATGAAAGTAATCCAAGTTACTCCATTTGCCTTTTCGTGAAATAGTTGCTCTAACTGTACTAACATGAGCCTTACCGATTGTAGTTATTAGATCATCTTGAACATGAACGTTAACCCCTGCCAACGCACTATGCTGTTTTACCCAGCTTCCAATTCTCTTTCCAGCACTACGAATAACCTCTTGAACTTGTTCTTGTTCATGATTTTTAAGTAATCTTTCAGTGTCTTCAATGGTTTCATTTAATTGCTCACGAAATGAATCACGTACCGCACTTAAACGTTTCGATAGAAACTCTCTTAAGTGCTCAGAGTTATCTTCATAAGCATTAAAAAAATATATTGGTAATTGAGGAAGACTCAAAGGTTGTAAAGCAACTTCTATTTGTTCATATTTTAATTCATAACCTTCCTCAATAGATTCAACGTACTCACCTAAATCATCATCCTTTACAGCAAGAGCTTCATTTGGGCGAGGTAAAACAAGTAAAGAAGAATTAATCTCTAATGATTGAACTCCAATATCTTTTGCTCTCTCAAGTAATTGCCAAGCATTTCTAGTGGGGGCATCATTAAAACTAGAGCAAAGAACAGTTATTGTGTGTAAGTCTTTTAAATGACCTTCTAAATCAGCTCTTGCAACATTGTCTTTATTATCAATACCTTTCGTATCTATAATACGTACCAAACATTCACTATGCTCCAGTAGCTTATCTTTCACAACAACCTCAATTCTCTTAGGTAATGAAAAATCAGGGTGGCGACCATTATTAATTTGCTCAAAAATATCCTTTAACCATTTTAGAGGAGTCTTTCCTGAGCTATTTTCATATAACACACTTCTATTATCTCTCTTGTGTAGCTCCATTCGAGCCATTATTTCAATAACTAAATCACGTTCGTTAGGAAACTCTATAGCTAAATCCTTAGCTTTATCAGTACGAATTGGTTTACCAACGGCTTGCTTCTTAGAGCGCCTTATTAAACCAGACATATTTCTTAGTGCGCGCTCAGTTTCTTTAGAAATTCCTTGTGAAACTTCATCTTCTGTTTTTGTTTTTCCTGTTGCACTTAGCAAATACCTAGCAAAGTCTTGTACATCAGCTCGAATATCTTCATCTGTACATGGTTCAATCCTTATTTCATATTCAGCTCCTGAAAATACATGTACCTCACAAATAGTAATGCCACCAGCCCCTACTTCCAGTACAGAGTCCAATTTACCATTAGAGTTAGGAATTATAAGGCTAGCAAGTTGGCAAATAGCTGTTGATTTACCTATACCAATACTTCCAATGAAAGCTATTTGGTATTCACGCTTTAATAATTGTACTGTCAATTTTTCAATATGCTCTATATATACCTTTAAGCGATGTTGAAAAGCCTGTTTAATTTCTGGTTGTTCAGATAATGCTAACAGTTTTTGAACAACCTGTTCAGCATTCCAAATGATGTCTTGATCAGGGTGGCTTAGAGGTGGCCTAGATAATATTAACCATTGACGCTCTAGTATTTCAGACAAATGTAATGCTTCTGGTGTATTAATGCCGTCTATAATTGCTTGTAGTTCATCAGGAGATAACAACCGATCACCAACCTCTATGCGTGAAAGCATTGCAGGACTCCACGTAATTTTTTTTGCTAATTCAGCTTGCTTAATACCAGCTTGCTCTCTAATTTTACTTAGAAAGTGGCCAATTTCTATTGGGCTAATATCGTTATTTTTTTTCATGACAACCTCGCGTATGAATATAAAATGTATTTGAAACGTTTCATATTGTATTCATAGCTGTTTATAATGTCAATATGAAGCGTATCTCATATGTATAAAACACAAGAATCACATTCCGAAAGCTGTTAAGCAATATCTGGCTTTATGCGTAGTTGAGGTGAGTGTGGGACGAATTATAGAGCGCAATGAAGACTATGAAATTATTCAACCTTGCAAACATCAAACCTGCATTCCCGCGTAAAGTCCTGCTTTGTACAAGGTTTTCCTCGTAACGACCTACGCGCAGGCTACGGTAGTTTTTCACCTCGATAAACTGCGCATAAGAAGAAATGAAAAAGCCCTATCTCTTCTGTTCTCTTACTCTTCGCTTTTTCAAGGAAGTGGCAGTCGTCAGCACTTCTTTTCTCCGCATCAGTTTTGCAAATATCAGGAGCCCGCTTTTGATTTTCTGCTTCTAATTTCCACGACGGACTTTGAAAAAGCAACATCCTACTTTTCCACGTCAACCCCTGCTTTTTCGCAAGCTT
>CAZZML010000333.1:0-4133 GCA_964654735.1 uncultured Roseivirgaceae bacterium
GTTTCATTATTTTCTTCTGTTTCTTCTTTTATTTATGATAATTTGTCATTCCTGCGAAGGCAGGAATCCAGTCTTACATTGTTTTTGGATTCCTGCCTTCGCAGGAATGACAGACGTTTTTATTTGGAATTTGTCATTTATTATTTGGAATTTGCTATGTATTAGCCCTTCTTCCTTTTAAAATTTCAGCAAAAGAACGTGTCCTGATTTCATCTATTGTCAAGCCTGTAGCCAATACTTCTTCCTCGGTAATAGCGCCACTATTCAATGCTTTTAAGAAATAATTCAATAAACCTTGTCCGGTTGCAGCATCGTCAAAAACATCACCAATCAATGTAGCTCTTGCTGCTTTTTCTACAAACGTTTTTAAGCGAAGAACAGCATCGTCATAACTTTCTAAAAAGAAGGCATAAACGGCAGTATAACGCATAGGCAATTGAGCAGGATTCAAATCCCAACCCTGATACAACCCTTTGTACAAAGAATGTCTGATATGTTGGTAGCCCTTTAGCCATGCTTTTTGTACCACTGCTTTATTTTCTTCTTCCTGTTCGGGAGTCAGTTCACCTCTATGTGGACCAATAGGCATCGTATTTGTTGCACCATCAGAAAGCCAAACACCCGTATGAGCCAGCGATACTTTGGTCATGTAGTGTGCAAAATCGCATACATCATGATCCATTTCCTGATATTTAGCTGTGATGTTGTTGGAAGCAGTATAATCATAGGTTCCAAAATGTGTGGCAATACAACGTCCTTTACTCGCCAATATAAATTTTCGCAACGGATTTACACCATTTTCATCAATGATAGATTGGGTAGTTTCTACCATAATTTCCATTTTAAGACTATTTTTTGGGAGATGAAATGTCTCTTCAATAATTTCAAAAAAGGAAATCAAAGCAGTTATTTGTTCGGTGATTGTCACTTTAGGCAGCATCACCACAAAATTTTGAGGCAACTTTCCTTGGGTTTCAGTCAATAAAGTAGTTAGAAAAATATCAAGTGTTCGTAAACCACGTTCCTTTAATTCTTCTGTAAAAGGTTTTATTCTGATTCCTATAAAAGGAGGTAATGAATTTTCTTGCATCCCTTTGGCTACTTCTTTCGCAGCATTTTGAGCTGTTTCATCTTCCTCTTTATCGGGGCGGTTACCAAACCCGTCTTCAAAATCAATTCTAAAATCTTCAACAGCTTCTCTTTGTAATTTTGCAATTACTTTCTTATAAATGGTATAAGAAAACCCAGCGGGATGTTTTTTTATATCAGCTGGTGATAATCTTTCTAGTTCATGAATTAATAGTTCCTGAATTTTTTTATCATCTGATAAAGATTCAGAGCCTTGTAATTGAAATGCCTTTCCAAACTCAATACAATTGGGAGCATAGACTAACAGTGATTTTAAAGCTACTTTCCCTAAAGCTTCAGCCGTACTAGATTTGAATAAATTGGCACCGCCATAAACAGTATGAATGGGTTGCCTGTCTTCTCTATCACCTTTATAGATGTTATTAAAGGCTTGATTGGCAGTTTTTAGTTCACCAAAAATGGCTGTTTTGTTATTTTCTGATATTGATATCTTCATATATTAATTTTAAACGCCATTGCGAGGATGAAGGACGTAGCAATCTGTCCAATTGATGAGATTGCTTCGTCGTTATCACTCCTCGCAAAGACGAAATTTTGATACTTTTACCTCGCACCTCGCACCTCGCACCTTCACTTAGCTCCCCCTATAAGTAGTATATCCATAAGGATTCAATAACAAAGGAACATGGTAATGGTCATGATTTGTTACAATAAATTGGATACTTACTTCTGGGTAAAATCCTTCTTGTTGCTGTTCTTTATAATAATTAGCCGTATTAAATAGGAGTTGGTAGCTACCAGCTTTTAGGTTTTTACCAGGAGGTAATAGGTCGACAATTCTACCATCATTATTAGTAATACCTGCGGTAATTGGTTTCCAAACGCTATCGGTAAGTTCGTTTAAGCTTATTTGCAGACCTTTGCCCGGAATTCCAGTTGTTGTATCTAATACATGTGTTGTGATGTGGCTTCGTAAATCCGCGGTGCTTACATCATCAATTAGTTTTACCAATCTGATAACTGTTATTTTATGCTGTTCGCCCATTGCCACATGTAACTCATCTTCTTTGTTATTCTTTATTCTAGCGTTGATAATACTCAACATTTCTTTGGCAGATTTACCACTGGCACTCACAATAAAAATATATCCGAATTTATTCAAATAATCATCATTTGCTTTTGCCAATGCTTTTAATACAGTGTCATCTGCTTCGGCTATATTAGACTGTTCATTGCTTGCCCAATTTTTAGTATTGGAAAATTTCTCCTTTAAACTTGTGATGTCACCAATTTTAGGATGCCCTTCAAAAGCTGCTTGCCAGTCTAATTCTCTACATTGTTGATACCAAATATCGGCTGTTTTTTGAACCAATTCATCCGCGGAAGCGAAAGGCATATTTTCTAACATATGTTGAGCCCAGCATTTAGAAACACAACATTTTTCAAGCTCAGTTGTAGCGTCTTGCAGAGGTAAGTTGTTAAATTCTTTTAAGTTCATAATTTTATAAATTGGAACATAGATTAAGCAAATCTGCCTGCCAGCAAGGCAGGTTTACACATATAATTGCGAAAATCAATACGATCAGTATAACTTGTACTGAGCGCAGTCGAAGTATCAGCGTTCTATTCTTTGGCATTTTGATTAATCCAACATTCAATAACATCTCGTTCTTCTTCGGTCATACCTGTTTGATTGGCAAAAGGCATGTCTTTGCTTACCACAACACGTTGGAAAATTTTATCTTTTAAATTTAGTATTTGTTCTTTGGTATCATATTTAACTCCAGTTGGTGCTACTTTCCAAATCTTGTCTGTTGGCGTAGCTGAATGACAAGATACACATCTATTTTGAACAATTGTATTTACCTGAGCGAATGTTACCTCTTCTTTACAGCCCTCTAATTTGGGAGTAGGAGAAGTTACAAAAGCAACTGAAAGTAATAATAGGATTGATATTGGTAATACCCAAATAGAAAGTTGCTCTTTTTCACGCGAATTTAAATAGTGTTTAATTCCTGCACTTCCCAAGGTAATTGCAATTAAAACAATCCATTGATAGTTGTTGCCAAATGTACTTGGAAAATGACTGCTTATCATTACAAATAAAACAGGTAATGTAAAATAGTTATTAGAATAGGACCGTATAAATGCGGCTTTTCCATCTTCAGGATTTGGAGTTAATCCCTTTTGTGCTGCAGCAACCATTCTTTTTTGCCCGGGAATAATAATATAAAATACATTTGCAGCCATTAAGGTACCCAATAACGCCCCGAAGTGGATATAAGCTGCCCTTCCGCTAAATACTTGTGCATAAAACCAAGCAAAAAAGATTAAAAACACGGTCATAGCAATGGTGAAAACCAGTTTGTTGTGAATTAGCTTTTTACACATCTGGTCATATAGTATCCATCCCACAATTAAAGAAGCAATACTAATACTAATGGCAGTTGCCGCATTGATATCTAAAACAGCAGTATCTATTAAATAGGATTTAGCATTGAAATAATAGACAACAATTAGCAAACTAAATCCGGTAAGCCATGTAAAATACGCTTCGTATTTAAACCAATGTAGGTCTTTTGGTATTTTTTTTGGAGCTAGTTTATATTTTTCCAAGTAATAAAATCCACCACCATGAACAGCCCAAAGATTTCCTGCCAATTCATCACGAACATTATGAGTTCTATTCAAAGCATTTTCAAGAAAAACAAAATAAAAGGAAGCTCCAATCCATGCAATACCAAAAGTAATGTGCATCCATCGAATAACAAGATTCATCCATTCGAAAAAATGACTTTCATAAATGGTATTTTTTATAAAGAAATAGTAGAGTATCAGTGCGCCAATAATACTTAAGGTAACAACGAGCGTATATGCTATGTTTTGTTGTTTAGCTACTTTTTGAACTGTGGTTTCATCTTCATTAGCGTTGGCTTCTTTTCTTTTGTGATGTAGTGTATATGTATATTTACTCACAACTAACAATGCCACAAACCAACAAATGAGTGCAATTATTCCTGTCATACTTTATTATTTGATGGTTC
>CAZZML010000334.1:0-4121 GCA_964654735.1 uncultured Roseivirgaceae bacterium
CAAGATACTAAAAATGCTAGTGTTACCAGATGGCAATACAACCATTATTATTCAAGGGAAAAAGCGCTATAAGATTGCGAAAGTTCTTCAAGAAGACCCATTTTTAAAAGCCAAGGTTACTTATTTAACAGATAAAAATGTAATTAAAACCAAGAGTAAGCAAGCTATAGCCTTGGTGCAGTCTTTAAAAGATGCTGCCTCTCGCATTTTGCATTTAAATCCTGATATACCTCAAGAAGCTCAAATGGCACTTGATAATATTAGTAATCCTTCGTTTTTAACTCACTTTCTTTCATCTAACTTAAATGTAGATGTAAAAGACAAGCAGAAATTGCTTGAAATGAATGATGGCAAGAAACGCGCAGAAGTACTTCTTCAATATTTATTGAAAGAAGTAGAAATGCTTGAGTTAAAGCAGGAAATTCATAAAAAAGTAAGTACTGATATCGACCAGCAGCAACGTGATTATTACTTGCGCCAGCAAATGAAAGTATTGCAAGATGAGCTTGGGTTTGATGGTCCCGACCAAGAAATTGAGGAGCTTAGGGCAAAAGGCGAAAAGAAAAAATGGTCCGATGACATCAATAGGCATTTTCATAAAGAGCTTGATAAAATTATACGAATGAATCCTGCTGCTGCTGAGTTTCCGGTAGCCATGAATTACGTAGAGCTGTTATTGGAGCTTCCTTGGGATACATTTACAACTGATAATTTTGATTTAAAAAGAGCCCGGAGAATTTTAGATAAAGACCATTTTGGACTCGAAAAAGTAAAAGATAGAATCATAGAATATTTAGCAGTTTTAAAGCTAAAGAAAGATATGAAAGGGCCTATTTTGTGCTTGTACGGCCCTCCTGGTGTTGGCAAAACCTCTTTAGGCAGATCAATTGCCAGTGCCCTTAAACGTAGTTATGTGCGTATGTCGTTAGGTGGCGTGCACGATGAAGCAGAGATTCGTGGGCATAGAAAAACATACGTAGGAGCCTTGCCGGGTAAGATTATCCAAAACCTTAAAAAAGCAAAATCATCTAACCCGGTATTCATTCTAGATGAAATTGATAAGGTAAGTTCCGACTTTAGAGGCGACCCCTCTTCTGCATTACTAGAAGTGCTCGACCCTGAGCAAAACAGCACCTTTAATGATAATTACCTTGAAGTTGAATACGACTTATCTAAGGTGTTATTTATTGCTACTGCCAATTCATTGGATACGATTCATCCTGCCTTACGAGATAGAATGGAGATTATTGAATTAACCGGATATACACTTGAGGAAAAAACTAAAATTGCTCAAAAACACTTAATTCCGAAGCAGTTAACCGAGCACGGGCTTACAAAAAAAGAGGTAAGTTTTCATAAGGGCGGTATTATAAAAACCATTGACGGCTATACACGTGAATCGGGTGTTCGTAATTTGGAAAGAAAGGTGGGTAGTGTTATTCGAAATATAGCCAAGTCTGTGGCTATGGAAGAGGAGCATCCTTCTGTGATAAAGTCTGGCGAGGTAGTAAAAATACTTGGCACCGAAATATTTGACAGAGAACTATATCAGGATAATAAGTTAGCAGGTGTAGTTACTGGCCTTGCTTGGACGCAAGTTGGTGGCGAAATTCTATACATCGAATCAAGCTTGAGTAGAGGTAAAGGAAAGCTAACTATTTCTGGTCAGTTGGGTGATGTTATGAAAGAATCGGCAATGGCTGCTCTTTCGTTTTTAAAATCCAATGCAGATAAGTTAGAAATAGACTATCGGGTGTTCGATTATTATGATTTGCACATCCACGTGCCAGCGGGTGCCGTACCTAAAGATGGACCCTCTGCAGGAATAACCATGTTAACTTCTTTGGCTTCTATTTTTACGCAACGTAAAATTAAAAAGCAACTGGCGATGACAGGCGAAATAACCTTACGAGGCAAGGTGCTTCCGGTAGGAGGAATCAAAGAGAAAATTTTAGCTGCCAAAAGAGCAGGCATTAAAGAGGTTGTGCTTTGCTCAAAAAACAGAAGAGATATTGAAGAAATTGATGAACAATATTTAAAAGGTTTTACGGTTCATTATGTGGACGTGGTAGATGAAGTATTAGAAATTGCTTTGCTCAACCAAAAGGTTGATAACGCGATGAAATTTATTATACCAGAAGAAAAGAAATAATTGATAAGAAAGGGACTACTTATTGTCATCCTACTATTAGGCATTAAAACAGCTTTTGCTCAGCAAGCTGGCACTACTGCTTATACCTTTTTAAACTTACCTTATGGTGCAAAACTAGGAGGAGTTGGAGGGGTTAATATTAGCCTGCTCAATAATGACCCTAACTTATTTCTGAGCAATCCGGCCTTGGCATCTGATAGTATTACCAACAGACCTACGGTAAATTATACGACTTTTCCTACAGGCGTTGGGTTAAGTTCTGCGACTTATAGTCATTCGTTTAAGAAAGCTGGACTATGGTCGGCAGGAGTACAATATTTATCCTATGGCAAAATTGATGGGTATGATGATGCTGGAAACCCTACTAATAGTTTTAAGCCGAACGATTATGCCATTACGGTTAGCCATGTTCGAGTTTCCAACAATTTCAGATTTGGCGTATCTTTAAAGCAAGTAGGGTCAAATATTGCCGGGTTTTCTGGCAGCGCAACACTTTTTGATTTGGGAGGTTTATTTGTGCATCCCTCCCAACGATTTACCGTTGGAATGGCCATAAAAAGTATAGGATTTCAATGGTCGCAAATTTCAGAATCAGTGGAAACATCATTGCCATTTGATGTGCAACTCGGAGCAAGTGTAAAACCCTTACATATGCCTTTCCGGTTCTCACTTACGTTCTATAAACTCAACCAATGGGATTTAACTTTGCCCAACGAAACGATAACGAATGAATTTACAGATAATTTAATGCGGCACGTAGTTTTTGGAACAGAATTATTGATTAATAAACATATAAATATTTTATTTGGTTACAACCATTTAAGAAAAAGAGAGTTAAAAGTAGATAACGCTGGCGGGTTCTCTGGCTTTTCGTTAGGGTTAGATATTAAAACAAAAGTGTTTGAATTTATTTATGCCTATGGAGGTTATAACGTGGCTGGAAATGCCAATATGTTGTCGCTAAATGTTGATATGAACCAGTTAGTAAAGAGTAATTAGAGTCTGTCTAAAAACTCAATGTCTGGTTCAGAATATTCGATGTTAAGGCTTGCGAAATTTTAAAAAGCAGAGTTTTCTCTCGGAAATGAGCATTTTTAAATGAGCGTAATGCGGATAGCGTATTTTATGGACAGACACTAATTAGCCCCGTAGGGGTGAAATATGTATAACCATTAGGCCTTAGCCTGTGGTACTAAAAGAAGGAAATAATAGTTTTGGCGAGATTTTATGTAGCGTAGCAAACAAAAATCATGACAAAACTTGTAAACAGGATAAAAATACGGATATGAACATGCAAGAAAACCTTACTCCTCAACAGATAGTAGCGGAGCTAGATAAATATATAATTGGCCAAACCGATGCCAAAAAAAATGTAGCCATTGCCCTCCGAAATAGATGGCGTAGAATGAACGTGGAGGGTGACCTTCAAGCGGAAATTATGCCTAATAATATCTTAATGATTGGGGCAACAGGTGTAGGTAAGACAGAGATTGCCAGAAGGTTAGCGAAAATAGCAGATGCCCCTTTTATAAAAGTGGAAGCTTCTAAATTTACCGAGGTTGGGTATGTTGGTAGAGATGTAGAAGGAATGGTGCGCGACCTAGTTGCACAATCGGTTTCGTTGGTTGAAACTGCTAAAAAAGCAGAAGTAAAGGAAAAGGCAGAAAAGATTGTGGAAGACATGATTTTAAATGCACTCATTCCACCAATCAAAAGCAATGGCACACGAAAACCAACAGGAACACTCGAAGTTGTTGATGCGGAACCTAAGACTGACAGTGAACTGAACGAGCGTACTAGAGATCGATTTAGAGAGAAAATCCGAAATGGTGAACTGGAGAATCGAAAAATAGAAATTGATGTACATCAGCCATCTTCATCTGGTATTGGAATGATTGGTGGCGGTATGATTGACGAATCTTCGATGATTAATATGCAGGAGATGCTCGGTAATATGATGCCTAAACGT
>CAZZML010000335.1:0-4114 GCA_964654735.1 uncultured Roseivirgaceae bacterium
GGCTCACACGCGCGATTTTCAGTTGTTGACCAAGCATTTTGCCACGCTCAAAGTTCACGATAATTCTATGGCCGGCAGGTGATGCAAAACGTTGGGCTGACTAAAAATCAAACTACTGCCAATCACAAGAAAAGACCATTATGCCAATTATCTTAAAGACTTTTTTAGTATTCGTAATTGTTCTAGTTTTGCCAAGCTGCGCAACTTTACAGGCTATCAAATTAGTAAATAGTGGTGAAATTGCACCAAGTAATAAAATAAAAAGTGTAATCCCGTTTACCCTAGAAGGGCATCCGATATTTATTAAAGTCCGTATAAATAATTCTAAGAAGAATTACAAATTTATCCTAGATACCGGTGCATTGTCTATTGTCAGTAAACAGGTAGCCCAAGAGCTAGAATTGCAAAATGTCGTTGAGGTTCAAGCGGGTGGAACGGGAGGGAAAAGTAAAAAGATAAATCTGGTACAGTTAAAAAGCATTACTGTAGGTAACTCAGGGGTACAAAATATTGCTGCTGGTGTCGTTGATTTTTCAGAACAACTTGGGGAAGACATCGCTGGGCTATTAGGGTCTAATTTTTTCAAATTCTTTCAAGTCACAATTGATTATAAAAATAAGGAACTAACCCTTGTACAGGATGCAAAAACAATCCCTACACAAGAAGGTACAATTCAAATTGCATTTGAAACTGACATAAAAAATGGTTTTGCACCTATAATTCGGTGTGTGATAAATGGGAACACAAAAGCTACTGGAATGATTGATACTGGCTACCCTAAAATAGCAGGTCTACCGTTAGCAATAATGCAAAAATTGGATTCCTTTAGTAGTGGGAATATATTAACCGCAAAAGGAAGTATGGGTGGTGGAATATATGGCATGGAGAATGAAAGCTACTTGCTAAGAATCAATACCTTGGAAATAGGCTCTTCAGAACTGGAAAATATTCCTTCTGAATCTCACCAACACAAAAGCGGTTACATACTATTAGGGAATAAATTTTTGTCTAAATATCTTGTGACTATAGACTATCCAGCAAAACTTCTTATTTTGCGTCCACATAAAAATGCTGTGTTTGAAACAAACATTGATTCCTATGGCATGAGTTTAGTTAAAAAAGATAAAAGGTTTATTGTCTCCGGAATATGGAATAAATCACCTGCATACAAGATTGGAATAGAGCCAGGAGATGAAATTATTAAAGTGAATTCCAAAGATACCCATTTGCTGTCATTCTTTGAATTGGCAACAATATTCTTAGATGAGAAGGCAAGTGTTATGGATATTGTGTATATTCATAAAAACATTAAGCATAAAGCAAGGCTTCATAAAGAAATGCTTTTGCCAGCCTTATAAAAGCAACCGCTCTTGTCAAGCAGTAGCACAGCCAACATACTAAAAATAGGAGAATAAAAGCCCAACAAAAAAATGCACCCGACTGGCTCACACGTCCGTTCTTCAGATGTTTATCTGTCACTGTCTTTCGCTCCACCATTCCGGTAGATCCATGGCCAGCCGGTGATTTAGGACGTTATACTAAAATAAATTTCACGATCCGCGTAATGACAAAAAAAGAAATAGAAATTAAATGGGCCAAAACTAAAGATCCTATAAAGCTTGGTGACTACGCAAAGGATTTTGGAATAGATATAAATATATTATCTTACTATTCAGACTCTCAACCATTTTCAGAATTTCCTTGGCTTGAAAGCAAAGTGAGAAATAGCATATTAAAAGACATAGAATATTATTGGGAAGAAGAAAAACAAGAACATATGAGCAGTTTTGCAAATGTAAAGAAAGGTGTCTATGTTATCACATTGATGGACAATATAGGTATTGAGTACGGCAAAGAAGTATCTCAGGTATTATATATTGGCAGGGGGGCAATAAAAAACAGAATAAATGATCATCTAAAAATTTGGATTCCAGCTATAACAAATTCTATTTATGATTTTTCACTATGTTTTTGGATGACAGAGGTGAAAAGAAGAAACAATTCGGATTTTTTTAAAGAGGTTGAGTCCGATCTTTTGTGGGAATTTAGAGAAAAACACAAAACGACACCTCTACAAAATAAAATAATGGGGGCAAATCATAACAAATACCACAACTACAAAAAAGGTTGGAATCGTCCATTATGGAAGATGTCTAAGAGTCTTAAAAATGGCTGGGCAATAAAACCATTAGGGGGAAATCCTTGGGCTATCAAGCTGGATGAGTAAAAAAAATTGGTATAACAATTTGCCCAAGTACGCTAGTTTTATCGGCTTCGTCCAACTCATCAATACAACCCGAACTTACTCAACCTCGTCTAGACGCGCGTCTTAGCTTTACGTTATACATTGGAAACACAAAATGACTAATTTTATAGGTAAAATTAAAGATTGGCTGAACCTTGGAGTAATGCCACTTTTAGGTATTTTGGTTTTCACAAGTTTATTTCTTTTTTTACCAGATAGTGTTCTAGCAAAATTGAATTTATTTGAAGTTAAAGATAACTACAGAATAGTTCTAGGATTATCATTCTTTTTCTCTATCTCTTTTTTATTTGCATCTTGCGTTCACAGCCTATGGAAGATAATGCTTGGGCCTATGCTTAGAGATTTTGTTAGTATATTTTACCACAAAAAGGATGCAAAGAATCTTACTGAAGACGAAAAAGAAATTATAAGAATGTTCATTAATGGTGCCACACGTGCTGCAACTTTATCAATACAAAATCCTACAGTTTTAGGGCTAGAAAGAAGGAAAATAATTGTACGAGTCGGAAATGTTGGAGCTACTGGTTTTGGGTTTAATTTCCCATTTAATATACAACCGTGGGCTTGGGAATTTTACAATAAAAATCAAGATATATTACTATGAAAAACTTGCCTAGTTTCAACTTTTAAGTGCGACACCTAGACTGCACCCTGCTAAGTGTCTGTAATAGTATAACAAATCGTTCAACGCCGACCCACGAGAACGTGCGTTTTTTCGAGTTTAACCAAAACATCTAGCCACGCTCAAAGTTGGTAGCCAGCCCGTTGGTGGGCGGGTTAACTCAACCGTTATGCCCAAAATTATGAATACTGATTTTCTATACATACAAGGTGCTATTTCAATAAAAACATTAAAGAAATTAATGAATATTTCACTATCGATAAACGCATCAAAGTTTGTACTTTGGTATTATCCAGAAACGTCTGAGAAAAAATGTAATAAAATTGCCAAGTGCTTTAACAAATACAAATTCATAAAGAGATATGTACAGCCAATAACTACATATTGGAATGAAAAAACAAAAAAAATGGAAGCACTTACCAGCTCTCCACAACTATACGATCTAAATGAAAATTCTATTGAATTACTCGCAAGAAATTTGCATAAAATATCAAAATTCTGTGACTCCTTGGCAACATATCACAAAAAAAAGCCAGAATGGGAGCTTGGTCTCATATTCCATGAAGATATGATTCTCTTCAAAAATACCATTAAAAATAAAGACGTATTGCTAAAAAGAAAAATTGAATTTTCTAACAAGCCACCAGAAAACTGATAAGCAAACATGCTAACGCTAAACATATATCACTGAAACTACTATAAATAATCGACAATGCGCATTAATCGAATTCACTGAAGAATTTATAAATGCCATGGGGACAGACAAAGAGCATCCAATTATGAAAGAAAAAATGTTTGTCTATCTTGTTGAAATACCAAACATGCTGTGCTCTCACAGGGGATAAAAAAACCTGATATCTTACTGATAAAACGCAGATACCAATCATTATGTATGTAGCATGTCAGTGAAGGTGTAACGAAAGGTGAACAACAGAATATCAAGTAGTTAATCGTTTCAAGGTGCTAATAAGCGCAATTTACCGAAATTTAAATTTCGGAAATTCAAGAACTTGCCCCTGTGAGCAGTTACAATATGCTAGGACATTGTGTGGTGGCAAGTCACGGAAGCGGTCGAATATTTTCAGGCGGACATATAGACAACTTTCGAGAAATTCAAGAAGAAGGCTATTGATTCAACCAAATCACTAAGCATAATCGGGTAGCCGGGGGGTTTTCTCCCCCAGCCCCCATAGCCGTCAAGCTAAGGTCTATCCGCTTTAAATTGC
>CAZZML010000336.1:0-4092 GCA_964654735.1 uncultured Roseivirgaceae bacterium
TTTTACTAATTCTATTTCACTTGTTCTCCAAGATTTATCTAAGAACGATTTTTCTGGACCATACATTCTTAGAATAACAAACCATGATTTTCCTGGTATAGTTTGTAACCAGTTATTTTCAAACCCTTTAGGCGCCTCTGGTGCAAAATACACATCGTAAGATCCGTCTTCGTTTTTCTTGAAACCTTCACTTTGGCTTCCTACAGTTGGAAAAGGCTGGTCGGTTTGAAGTTGAGAACGAGTTTGAGTGTCATATAAGGTAAGTGCCCAAAAATCTTTAGCTGGAGGGTTAGCTGGAACATGGATTTTATATGTTTTAGAACCATCCAAAATCTCATGTTTTGAATCTTTAAAGGCAATACAATAATCAGATCCTTTGCCTTCATGTGGTGTTGCCATAGCAGGTGTTACCGCAGTATATGTGTAATGAAACCAAGCTCTAGCATCGGTGTCAAAGGCGCCATCGTATTTATACCACACATTTTTATCTGGGTAGGCCATGGTCCACTCGGTTGGTACGTCTTTATAGAAATACACCATTTTTAAGTCTCCTCTTGGGTACCAGTTATTGGCTCTTGCTGCTGCATTGCCAATGGCAACGGCATCAGTCAAAATTTTCTTCATTCTTGCATCTGGTGCAAATTCTTTTCCTTTTTTAATTCCGATAGAGGCAAACAAACCTTTGGTTTCGGCATCTAGCATTTCATCCGATTCGTATTGAATAAGATGATCTAAGTGTACATAAAAATCAAAGTCATTCGGGTGAATAGTATTAAAGTATTTACCCGACATGCTTACATACTCTGTTGGTCTTGGGTTGTCTTTTTCAGACAGTGGGTAAACGGCTAAATGGTCTTTTACATTTTTAACAGCTGGCTCAATCCCATTTTTTATATTGCCTCTCATAAATAACCAAACACCATAAGTTCTTGGTCGGACAATGAAATAACCATCAGGAATATCGCCTTCGTATCCTGGAGGTAAAACCAAGTATTTGCCACCTTTTCCTTTGTCTGGGCCAGTTATACCAGCATCGCCCACATAACGGAACCAAGCATCGTCAAATGCTCCCAACATCATTGGAGGTACTTCTACTACAATTGGCCCTAACTCTTTGGTATCAATATGTGGCATAATGTAAAGCGTAGAAGTGTTTGCTGTTAAAAACAGCGCTTTTGAATCCATTAACTCATCAAAAATGGCTACTTTACCTACTTCATTAACGCCTAATACTGCAGGTCCTCTTCTAAGTTCTTGTAAAGATGCTCCAGGTATTCCTTTTAAGAAAGCATCTACACCACGTGCTTTATCCAAGAAAGCCTGAGTTGTTTCAGCCGTTTCTTTAGTGGGCACACCGTCAAAAAAGTTGAGTGTGCCAATAGATGTTTCTACCACATCTGGAGTGGTAATATTTACAGGAATTTCTGTGGTGTTTTTGTACGTGGGTATTTCCACTTTAGAAGAAGTTTGCAACCTCGTTTCATCCGAACTATTTTCCCCTTCACACCCTGTTAATACTACTATTATTAACAGCACCATAAAAAGTGGAATAGCAGTTTTTGTTTTGGTAAACATTGCCATCATAATTATTTTTTTAGTTTTAAATCAACTACAAAACTAAGACAAATAAATAGACTTACATTCGTTATATTTAACGGCAACCGTTAAATATAACACTTTTATGGGCGCTTAATATTTAGTTTACGCATTCGAGAACGCAAAGTCTCATGGTTCATTTCGAGTATTTGTGCGGCACCTTTAGACCCCTCAACGCGCCAATGTGTTTTCTCAAGGATTTTAATGATATACCTCTTTTCGTATTCAACTAGAGAAAGTAAATTGTGGCTATCATCGATTTCATTGCTTTCTAAAAATGGTTCTAATGTTAGCATTGAACCTTTTGAAATAATAACAGCTCTTTCCATAATATTTTCTAGTTCTTGGAGATTACCCGGCCAGGCATACCTTTGCATCTCGGTAAGCGCTTTTTTACTAATTCTATGAACATGTTTACCAATCTTCTGATTATACTTTTGTAAATAATGTTTAGCAAGCATAGGAATATCATTGATACGATTACGCAGAGGAGGGATGGCAATCGGATAAATATTTAACATGTAAAATAAATCTTCTCTAAAAAGGCCACTACTAACAAGTTCTTTTAAATCGTGTTTAGATGAGGCAATGATTCTAATATCTACTTTCCGTATTTTAGAACTCCCTATTCGCTTCAAGGTTCCATCAATAAAAACTTGATAAAGTTTAGCCTGAAGCTCGAGGTTTAATTCGCCTATCTCATAGAGGAAGAGCGTGCCTTTATGTGCCATTTCAATTTTACCAATACTGTTATGAAGAGCAGAGGCATAAGCTCCTCTATCATAGCCAAACAAATCACTCTCAGTGAGGACAGAAGAAGATGTAGAGCAATCAGCTTTTATAAAAGGTTTATCACTTCTTTCACTCTTATTATGTACTACTCTGGCGAATAATTCTCTTTGAGTGCCAATCTCACCTTTCAGTAGTACTGAAGTGTTGGTGGGTGCGACCTGTTCTAATCTATGTATTGAATGAGCAACAGAATCACTTTCTCCGATAATTGTATCATAACTGTAGCTACCTTTATATTCTTCCTTTAGATATTTATTTTCTACATGAAGCTGATCCTTTAAATTTTCTAACTCAGATATTACTTTCTTAAGCTTTTTTTCTGTATCCTTTAATTTGGTAATGTCAATGGAGAGACCGATTAAATACTCTTCACCACCGACCAATGCATAATTTGCCGTATCCAGAATAGGTATTTTATCTCCGGATTTTGATACTAGATTTTGTTCAATGATTTGTTCTTCTTTATCTGAAAAAACCCCAATAAAGGCATCTGAATTTATTTCTATTGTGCTTTTTTCAACGAAATCATAAACATCTTTAAGATAAAGTTCTTCTGCAGAATAGCCCAAAACAAGCTCCGTGTTTTTATTCCACATAACCAGTTTTTTCTCTTTGTTAAAAACATAAGCTACCTGGGGCATAGCGTCTAATATTACCTGGCCGGTAAGTGCCTCAGACAGCCGTTTCTTTTGATCTCTATTTTTTTTCATTTTGGAGATTATCAAAATTTCCTATGTGAGCAATGTGTAAGGATGAAAAATAAGGCCATTTCATCCCCCGCGACAATTATATGGAAAAATATTTACTCGTTTTTATTGGCAAGTAAAATCTCATGAGACAAGCTACCTTAATTATTTGTCTATAAGTCGCTATCCCAACTTTTTGTTTTGAGTTTTCGGAAGGAGTCTCTTTATTTTTCTCACCTTTGAACCCCTGTAAATGCTACCCATTAAAAATAAAACAAAAACCAATTGTATCTCGTTTCTAAATTATAATTCCATCATGTTCATTTTGATAATTGAACTAGGGCCAATTTTCAAAGTATAATTTAATGTAAATATTCTTTAGGTTTAGTTGAGCTTGAGGAAATTCCTACAAAACCTACATAGAATTATTACGAGATTATTCTTAATATTGAACAAAATTAAGCAAAACTATGAAACCTTTATTACTACTTTTTTCGCTCTTCCTATTGTCGTTTACCGTGAGTGCGCAGTTTGCTACTCGTAAAGTTTCTAAAAAAGAAAAGGCTTATACAGACAGTTTAAAGCAGGTAGATTATAAGTACATATTTCCTATTTTAGGACAAAAAACATATAAAGCTGGTTTTGATATACCTTATCCTGTAGGAATTATGACCAACTATTTATGGATGGATCAAGGCTTATTAATTGATAATTTTGAACTAGGATTCAATGATTCTCCGTTAGTTCCTGCGGAAGGATTAATTGGCTTTGGAGATAATTCAAATACGTCATACTCAGTTAATATTAGACCTGACGTATGGGTTTTTCCTTTTCTAAATGTATATGGATTATTTGGAGTTGGTAGATCTGAAACTACTGTTAATACGATTTTGTTGCCTGGGACTCCTGCAGCTGTAGACTTTACATCTGTAGTAGAACAAGGAATAACAACATCTGGGGTGGATGGAAAAATATTTACTCGTTTTTATTGGCAAGTAAAATCTCATGAGACAAGCTA
>CAZZML010000337.1:0-4071 GCA_964654735.1 uncultured Roseivirgaceae bacterium
GACTTTTCTCTTTTTAAGTTTAAAGTTTACCTGCAACTATTGAGAAGTTACAATTTTGGTGCTCGATGTAGCTCGCTACATCTCCGTTCCAAAACCCTGTGCGAGTACTTGACTGGCAGACACTTAAAATGCTCATAACAAATATTCATGAATTAATCAGGCTAAAACTCAAGGGTTAATTGCCCTTGCCTTTTTTTATGTTGGTCTCCTTCAAAATTTGAAAGGCTAATGCCAAGTAATCTAATTTTTTTGGATGGCTTTAATACTCCTATCAAAAGTTCTTTTGAGAGCACATCAATTTGCCTGGGTGTGTTAATTCCACCATTAATAGTTTTGCTTCTGGTAATTTGTGTAAAGTCAGCGTATTTAATTTTTACAGTTATCGTTTTAGGGTTGCCTCCTGATTTAGCCAATCTTTTAGCCACAGACTGAGCTACGTGTTCTAGTTTTGCAACAAGTACATCCTTATCACTGTAATCCTCACTAAAGGTTGTTTCTGCACCAAGCGATTTTCTTGTTCGTTGAGCCATAACAGGTCGGTTATCAATGCCTCTGGCTACGTTATAAAAATAGTGCCCTGCTTTACCAAAGGATTTAACCAGCTCTCTTTCTGACAATTTTTTAAGATCGGCTCCTGTAAATATTCCTTTGGATTTCATCTTGGCAGCGGTAACCTTGCCCACACCAAAAAACTTTTCAATAGCAAGATTAGCTACAAATTGCTCTATCTGGTGAGGCTTAACTACGTATAGCCCATCGGGCTTATCCATATCAGAAGCTATTTTTGCCAAAAATTTATTAACCGACACCCCAGCAGAGGCAGTTAAATCTGTTTGCTCTTTAATTCTTTGTTTAATCTCCAAAGCAATGTCAGTAGCAATGGTAATTCCTTTTTTATTATGGGTAACATCTAGAAAGGCCTCATCTAATGAAAGTGGCTCTACCAAATCAGTATATTCTTTAAAAATGCTTCTAATTACTAAAGAAGTTATTTTATAGGCATCGAACCTGTGTTTTACAAAAATTAAATCTGGGCATTTACGTTTAGCAATTTTAGACGACATGGCAGAGAATACACCGAATTTTCGAGCTTCGTAGCTTGCGGCTGCAATTACACCTCGTTCTCCATCGCCACCAACGGCAACAGGTTTGCCTCTTAACTCAGGGTTATCCCGTTGCTCTACCGAAGCAAAAAATGCATCCATATCAATATGAATTATTTTACGCTGAAATTCGAGGGTTTGGTTTTCCACACTTAAACAAATATGGTTATTCTCAGTTCATCTCTGCATTAGTTTTCAAGAAGCTAACTATACGAAAGCTTATCGATTTTAATATCTTTTGCCATGCTAATCTTGCTCTGATAGGAATTTCTTTCCCCATCTCATCTTCAAAAGATTCTAAAAATAATTTCGGCATTTTAAGTATCTGAGAGCTAGACATTTTATGCTGATTACAGATCATAGCTGCCGCCAACAGATTATTCTTCAACTCAACTTCATTCAATAAAACATCTATTATTTGGGTTATATTCTGCTCAATTAAAGAGCCAACCTTATCAATATTTTCTTTTTCTACACCAAGCTCAATATTATTTTTGTTCTTTAAACGATAATAAAAATCCGTTCCAAACGAGTGGTCTTTTTTATTAAGCTGATACCATGTATTTTGAACGAGTACTACCTCATTTTCAATATAAACGAGTGCTTGCCTGTTTTTTTTGTATTGATACAACACTACTAAGACTAAAATACGAGAAACCAGTAAACCAAGAATAATATGATACCAGACTTGCGACCATCTTATAGCACTTTTAAAAACAATAGGAGGAGCTACTGATAATATACCCCAATCTATATTGCCTAATTGAAAAGGGGTAAAAAGGAAGAGAGAATCTCTCATTATTACCGAGGATTCTTTAGAAATATGAAAACCTATTTTATCAATTGATTGAAATTTTGCTCCACGATCAAAGTAATAACTCGTAGTGATAATGTAATCCTCTATGTTTTTGATATGTACTCCAATATTGAGCTTTTCAAATGATGTGGGTAGCTGTATGGAAATCAGACCTATAAATTTTTTATTTTTAAATATTGGAGCCCCAACAAAGCCAGCCAACATATTATTACTTGGTTCATAAATAGAAAAATCAGTTACTGAAAACGCTTTGGTTTTCTTAATTTGATTATACAATTTACCCAACCCACTATTTGCAAATGGCCCATTTACAAGGTTAGTTCCTAAGTCTTTCTCTTTAACCACAGAATAAATAACATCTCCCTTTTCATTTACTATTAACAAATCGTGATACCCAAAATGTTTCACAATCTTATTCCCCCATTCGTCTAAATCGGTTATAGCACTTGAATTAGAAGAACTATTATTTGCAAAATTTTTAATTCTATCACTTTCAGCCAATAATTTAATCTCTTCTTGCAAAGCCTTTAAATCCCCAGTAATAGAAGCGATACTGAGTTCGTGATTTAAATTTAAGTTCTCAACCACTTTCAGTTTAGCTCTTTCAATTTCTAATTCATAGCTTGCTTTTGCAACAAGCAGCATTGCAATTATTGAAAACACAAGGCCATAAATTTGAGGAGTGTTCCTTTTTAATAAACTCATTTGCTCAATGTTTTTTCCTTTTCATTAATAATACTCGAAACTGATTCCCAAGCAAAGGCAAAAAATTCAAAGCCATCTCCAGAAATTCTACCATTAACAGCATCTCCTACAATTTGATTTACCAAAGCAAAATGTTCCTCTTGGAGCTTTTTAAGGCTCTTTAAGCTGTTTGTTTGTTCAATATTTACTTTAATAGATAGTAGTTGCTCGTTATAAGCATTTAGTCTTTTCTGCTTGGAGCGATTAAAAAATTGCAGTATGCTCGACCCCATTAGGATTATGATTGAAAGAATTAAAGCCAGAAATTCTGCGTTTCGCTGAATAAAATTTGGTTTTTCTTTGTTTACAAACTCAACCAAACCCTGATGCCAAGGGATTAACGAACTTTCTTCAGGCACAGAAATTAACCCTGCCACATTTGTCTTTTCTGCTAACTCTCTTTTTCGAGTAAAAAGAACCGTAGCAATGGCATTTACTACTTCAGGGGGCACCTCTTCTGACGCAACTAATAATTTATCCACTCCGATAGTAACCACATCGTTTTTCGGGTTTGGAGGAATACCTCCAAATACCCCTCGAGGAATTTTTGATTTATGATACATTGGATGATTGAGTACAATAGCATCGGATTGGGTTATGGCTCTGCTTCGTGCATTACTTTCAACCATAAACTTTTTAATGCCAATATGGTTAGCTTCACTCACTCTAAAAATTGCATCAATATCTCCATTTTCAAATAACCAAGTGGCAGACTTCCAGGTAGATGATATGGGAGCTAACCTCGAATCGTCTAGTCCAAAATGATTAACCAGTTGATTAAAAGAATAGCTTTCGCCACTATTTTTAGAAGCAATAGCAATTTTAAATCCATCAATTTCTTCAATGCTTTTTAAACCTATAGAGGGTTGAAAAATGAGATGAAATACTTCTTCGTATAAATTGGCCACAAGCCTTACCTTACCATTAACTTTAAAATCGGCTTGCTGTGTTGCTAACTGTACAAGGCCTTTATTTAAAAGCTTAGCGTTTTCTATGCTACCTTCTGTATTTACAACTTCTAAGGTAAAATCAAAGTCTTCACCATTCACTATCTGAGCCACTGACTCCATTATTTTATAACTTTCAGAAGAAGGCTCTCCTGTTGCTATAACAAAAAGCTCTTTGCTTTCCATTTTACTTTTATAAAACGAGTAGCTTGTGATAACCCCTAATATGAGAAGAGATAGAAAAACAATTTTGAATTTTGTTGTATCTGTTTTGTGCTCGATAAACATTTGCTAAAGATAAAATCTTGTAGTTGCTTAGAGAAACATTCTTGGTAAAATATATCTAACCCCAAAATTACACAAAGGTTTTGGCTTGATTTTTGGCTTGATTGTCCAAACCCCTTACCAGAGGTAAATCACAAACCATCATAAGGAGTTTTGGCTATTCTAAAGGGCTAAG
>CAZZML010000338.1:0-4054 GCA_964654735.1 uncultured Roseivirgaceae bacterium
TCGTTTCCCGCAGATAACGCATATTGTCGCTGATTTTTTTTCTGCGTAAATCTGCAGGAGAAAAACATAGGGGTGTAAATGAACTATGAGTAAGGAGGAGGATGAGTGTATTTTGCTGTACTTATTAGAACTTAACCCTAGTAATTAACCTGTATTTATGTGCTAATTGGGTTTTCACCTGCTCCATAAGCCAGATAGGAGTTGAAGTGGCTCCACAAATCCCCACCCTATCATCAGGGTTAAACCAAGCCAAATCCATTTCTGCTTCGTTTTCTATAAAATAGCTACGCTCGTTATTGGCTTTACATGTCTGAAAAAGAGCTTTACCGTTTGAGCTTTTTTTGCCACTTACAAAAATAATAACATCGTGGTTTTGGGCAAACACTTTTAAATGAGGGTCACGATTGGAAACTTGGCGGCAAATGCTGTCGTTAATATTTAACTCCGCCTCCATTTTAGGAGCTGTCTCCTCAATTTTTGATTTTATCTTATCAACCAACTCACCAAACCCCTTGGTGCTTTTAGTGGTTTGGCTAAACAAGGTGATGGGTTTAGAGAAATCAACTTGATCCAAATCTTCATCGTTCATAACCACTATGGCCTCATTTGAAGTTTGGCCAGTAAGACCTACTACTTCGGCATGGCCTTGTTTGCCGTAAATAACCGTTTGGCCTTCCTCTTTCTTTACCTTTTTATGTGCATTACGCACGCGGTTTTGCAATTTTAAAACAACCGGGCAAGAAGCATCTATCAATTCAATATTGTTTTTAAGTGCCTGTTGGTAGGTTTCAGGTGGTTCTCCATGGGCACGAATTAACACCTTACAATTGTATAATTTAGCCAACTGCTCGTGGTTAATAACTTTTAACCCTTTGGCTGCAAGCCTTTCTACTTCCATTCCATTATGCACAATATCGCCCAGGCAATAGAGGCTGCCCGCTTCATCAAGCTCATCTTCTGCCATTTGAATGGCAAATTCTACTCCAAAGCAATACCCCGACTTATGGTCTATATCTATAATCATGACAATGCAGCTATTTTAGCTTCGGCCAAATCTATAATTTGATTCACTTGTTCTTCAAAACTCATAGTTGAGTTATCAATTTCAATAGCATCATCTACTTTAATTAATGGACTTTCTTTACGAGTTGAGTCTAGCTGATCTCTATCAACTACATTTTTAAGAATCTCGTTAAAATGCACATTTTGCCCCTTTTCTGCCAATTCTTTTTGTCTTCTTTCAGCCCTCACCTTGGCCGAAGCCGTCATAAATATTTTTAGTTCTGCATCAGGAAACACAACTGAACCAATATCTCTTCCGTCCATAACAATACCTTTATTTTCTCCAAGCTTACGCTGTTGCTTCACCATGGCAACCCTAACAGCCTTAATAGCACTTACTTTACTTACTCTAGAAGAAGTTTCCATTGTTCGAATCTCCTCCTCCACGTTTTTGCCATTTAAATAAGTGATTGGCAACCCATTCTCGTCTTTTTTAAACTCAATATTGATGTGATCGAGTGCTTTTTGTATTTGACTTGCGCTTTCTAATTCAATATCATTATTCAAAAAATAGAGCGTTGTGGCTCTATACATCGCACCAGAGTCTAAATAAATATAGCCCAAATGTTTGGCCACTCTTTTAGCAGTAGAGCTTTTACCTGTAGCCGAATGGCCATCAATTGCAATTATTATATCACTCATTAGTTAGTCACAGTCTTTCGTAGGACAAGGAATAGGCTTGCCTGGCTGTATTTTTTTATACTTTGTTGATTTCGTTTTATGGTTTGAAGCACAGTTGTTAAACATCAAACAACCTAATAAAATTATAGTATAAATCGATATTTTTTTGACCTTTACACCCACGATTTACAAATATAGAGGTATTGCACTTTACATCCGTATAAATGAAGATTCAAGGACAAATAGTTGACATAAAAAACAAAAGGGTATTCCCGGGAGAAATTACTGTTGAAAAAGGGAAAATAAATAGAATAACTAAGTTAGACTCTGCCCCGGCTCATTTTATAATGCCTGGGTTTGTAGATGCCCACATCCACATTGAAAGCTCGTTGCTTGTACCTACAGAGTTTGCCAGAATGGCGGTTGTACATGGCACGGTTGCTACGGTTTCTGACCCACATGAAATTGGCAATGTACTTGGCACCAAAGGGGTCGTATATATGATTGAAAACGGAGAAAAAGTGCCTTTTAAATTTAATTTTGGTGCTCCTAGCTGTGTGCCTGCTACTACTTTTGAAACAGCAGGTGCTGAAATAGACACCGCAGAAGTTGATGTACTTTTATCTGATAGTCGTGTGAAATACTTAGCTGAAATGATGAATTGGCCGGGAGTACTTTTTTCTGACAAGGTCGTGCGTGCAAAAATAAAAGCAGCACAAAAACATGGCAAGCCTATAGATGGGCATGCTCCTGGTTTAATGGGCGAGCAAGCTGAGCAGTATGTAAAGGCAGGAATGAGTACAGATCATGAATGCTTTACAGCAGAAGAAGCTCTCTGCAAACTTGAACTCGGCATGAAAGTGCAAATTAGAGAAGGCAGTGCTGCTCGTAATTTTGATGCTTTGCACCCTTTGCTAGAAGACTGGAGTCATTTGATGATGTTTTGCTCGGATGATAAGCACCCTGACAATTTAGAAAAAGGACATATAAATGAATTAGCTGCAAGGGCTGTTAGCAAAGGAATTGACGTTTTTAAAGTGCTGCAAGCTGCTTGCATTAATCCTGTTGAGCATTATAAGTTAGATGTTGGCCTTTTAAAAGAAGGAGACGATGCTGATTTTACTATTGTAAATAACTTAGAAAAATTTATTCCGTCTGCCACTTATATTAATGGAGAGTTAGTAGCCGAAAATGGCAAAACACTCATTGATCGTCAACCTACTGAAATCATAAATCAATTTGATACAGAGCTTAAAATTGCCGAAGACTTTGAACTCAAAGCCAAGAGTGAAAATATTAATGTAATTGAGGCATTTGACGGTCAACTAATTACTAAAAAGACATTACTGCCTACAACCATTAAAGAAGGAAAAGCAATTTCTAATACAGAAACAGATGTACTTAAAATGGCTGTTATCAACCGGTATTCGAATGCCAAGCCAGCAATAGCTTTTATCAAAAACTTTGGATTAAAAGAAGGTGCCATTGCTTCCTCTGTAGGGCACGATTCGCATAATATAACCGTTGTTGGTGTAGATGATGCTTCCATTGCCAAGGCCGTTAACTTGGTGATTGAAGCCAAAGGAGGGCTTTCTGCTGTTTCTTCTACCGAAGAAATTATATTACCCTTGCCAGTAGCAGGCTTAATGTCAGATAAAGATGGATATCAAGTTTCCAAAGATTATACAGGTGTAGATCAGCTTTCTAAAAAAATGGGGGCTACACTTAAGGCTCCTTTTATGACACTATCGTTTATGGCATTACTGGTTATACCCTCTATTAAACTAAGCGATCTCGGGTTGTTTAACGGAGATACCTTTGAGTTTATGGATTTGTTTGAGGACTAAATGTTAGATTGAAAGACAAAGGACTTAAGACCAGTTTTAAGTTTTGTCTAATTCTAATATTTATATTAACACTTTAATGAAAATTGAAAAATATTGTGTTAAAATAAAATATTTTTCAATTTTCATTAGTCGATTGTCTATTTCATTTCATAAATTTAAGCAACCAAAAATATCAATATTATGGGAAGGAGACCTGAAGGCAAAGCTGAGAAAATGTTTAAAAAGCTTGGTAAAAATGTCGATTCTGTTATTTCTGAAGTTAAAGAATCAGAAAAATTGGCAAGGTTAAATATTGACCAACGAGTTGCTGAATTGAATAAAAACAGAGAGTCTTTGGGAAACCATTTCAGCAATGCTTCTCAAAATGCTAAATCGCAATGGCAAGAAGCCAAACCCAATTTTGAACGCGCAGGGCAAGAGTTAAAGAAAGCTTTAAATGTATTTTTTACAAATAGGGCTTATCAATAAAATACTACCTTAAATCCGCAAGGAACTTTGTGATGAAAGCCATAAGATGTTGTTAG
>CAZZML010000339.1:0-4053 GCA_964654735.1 uncultured Roseivirgaceae bacterium
AATAGGCATAATTAAAAATGGAATTTTATTTTTTTAAAGTTGGAAAAATGAAAATATTTATTAACTTTGAAATACAAAGTACTTTTATATGAAAGAAAAAGAGGAATATATCGAAGACTTAAAAGAGATTAAAGAGATGATGAGTCGATCTTCGAAATTCATTTCTTTAAGTGGCTTGGCAGGAATTTCGGCAGGGGTGATTGCACTTATTGGTGCTTGGTTTGCCCATTCAATGGTGTATAATAATGTATCGCTAGCATACTCTGCTCAATATAACGAGCAAGGAATTATAATTAATTTACTCGCGTTGGCTGGTATTACATTATGTGCAGCAGTACTGGCTGGCATTTTTTTTACGAAGCGAAAAGCAAAACAAATTAACCAACCCCTGTGGGATGCCCAAACAAAGTTATTACTTATTAATCTGGCCATTCCTTTAGTCACCGGAGGTCTGTTTTGCTTACTCCTTTTACAACAAGGCTTTATTGGTTTACTGGCACCACTAACCTTAATTTTTTATGGGTTGGCACTTGTAAATGCAAGTAAATATACATTTAAGGAGGTTGGTACTCTTGGTATTGTAGAAATTATTTTGGGGTTAGTGGCCGTTCAGTTTATTGGGTATGGCTTATATTTTTGGGCATTTGGCTTTGGCATACTGCATATTGTTTATGGCATTATTATGCAGTCAAAATATGGATCGTGAAAGCATTTAAAAACCTCAACAAAGCATTTGAAAACAGAATGCGGTTAGGCATAATGTCTGCGCTAATGGTTAATGATTTCCTTGATTTTAATGCATTAAAAAATTTGCTGGATGCCACAGATGGCAACTTAGCAAGTCATTTAAAATCTTTAGAAAAAGAAGACTATATAACGTACGAGAAAGAATTTATTGATCGTAAACCAAACACAAAATACTATGCTTCAGTTGGCGGGAAAGAAGCCTTTAAAAAACATATTAAAGCCATAGAATCTTTACTAAAACCTGAGTTCAAATAAAAGATTTAGTCATTTACTTTGAAATACAAAGTACTATAAATTAAACAAAATGGAAAACGAAAAAACAATTTTTGATAGAGTTAGCAGTTGGATAAGAAATTCTGTTAGCCTGAAATTAAGCATCATCACTTTCTTAATTTTGCTGCTTCTCATACCAACAAGTATGATTAAATCAATTATTTATGAACGGCAGGCGTTGAAAGAAGCAACCACAGAAGAGGTGAGTTCTAAGTGGGCCAATTCGCAATTAATAAGTGGGCCAATCATAACAATTCCTGTGGTATATGAGTACTGGCAAGAGAAATCTGATGAAACGGGAGGGTCGTTTGTAACAGTTCAGGACTACTATTATTTGCTTCCTTCTACCCTAAACATAAAAGGCGAGGTTGAACCCAAAAAGTTAAAGAGAGGCATTTATGAAGTAGTTGTTTATGATTCTAAAATGGCTGTTTCGGGCACGTTTGATATCAAAGTAAATCCAACCCAATCGGGTCTTAAAAAAATAAAATGGGAGGAGGCATTTATTACGGTTGGCATTTCCGACTTAAGAGGCATTAAGAAAAATGTTATTTTTAATTGGAACGAAGATAAATTGGCAGTACAATCTGGCTCAAATATTCCAACCCTTATTCCATCAGGAATAACCCTTGCCGTTTCTGGCTTAGAGGCTATGAATAACACCTCCATAAACTTCAAGTTTGACCTCGATTTGCAAGGCAGTTATAATTTATCGTTTATGCCGGTGGGCAGTAACACCAATATTGCTTTGGAATCGTCTTGGTCTTCGCCAAGCTTTAACGGAAATTTTATTCCGGATGCAAGAGAAGTAACAGCCCAAGGGTTTACTGCTAGTTGGGAAGTACTTCAACTTAACAGAAATTTTCCGGAATATTGGACCGGGGATGGACAGGAGTATAACCTTTCTACATCCGTATTTGGTGTTGATTTTATGCTTCCTATGGACGATTACCAAAAATCTATGCGGTCGGCAAAATATGCCGTTATGACGGTCGTGCTTACTTTTGTCATATTCTTTTTGGTAGAAATTCTTACTAAAAGAAAAATACACCCATTCCAATATACCTTGGTGGGGCTTTCGTTAAGCTTATTTTATGTATTACTTATTTCATTATCCGAACATTCTAATTTTAATACAGCATACCTCATTTCAGCGGTAGCCGTGGTTAGTATGATATCGCTTTATTCGCTTAGTGTTTTTAAATCAAAAAAACACAGCTTATTGCTCGTAGGTATGCTTACAGGTATTTATGGCTTTTTATTCGTAACCCTTCAGCTTACCGATTATGCACTATTGATGGGAAGCATTGGGCTTACGCTCATACTTGGTGCAACCATGTATTTTACCCGAAATATAGACTGGTATAAAATAAATAAGGGTTCAAATTAGGGATACTGTTTAACCTAAACTATTCATAAATAATACAGGTTAGATTCAAAGGTAAATCTTACCTTTGAATCTTTAACTTTAAAATTATGGAGCCCAAGGCAACCAATATTTACATAGAATCAACCCCTAACCCAAACACAATGAAGTTTGTGGCGAATTACATGTTGGTTCAACCTAATTTTTTCCACGATTTTACCAGCTATACTCAAACCAGTGGTTCACCACTAGCTAAGCTTTTATTCGAAAAATTCTCGTGGGTAAAAGAGGTCTTTTTCTCTAGCAATTATATTACCCTCACCAAAAAAGAGGATGCGGATTGGATGGAGGTGCAAGGTGCTGCTCGCGAATTTATTACCAAAGCCCTTACTAAAGGGGTTGAGGTAGGTGAAATGGTGCTGGATTTTCACGAAACCAAGGAGACGAAGTTTAAAGAAGTTCCTGTAAATACAGGAGACGAAGAAATTGTGGCTAAGATTAAAGGAGTTTTAAATGAGTACATCAAACCTGCTGTAGAACAAGATGGTGGAGCCATTAGTTTTCACTCGTTTGACAAAGGGTTGGTAAAAGTTCTTTTGCAAGGGTCTTGCAGTGGTTGTCCTTCAAGTACCATAACGCTTAAGGCGGGGATAGAAACTCTCTTAAAAAGAGCCATTCCTGCGGTAGAAACTGTAGAGGCAATTGAAGGATAAATAAATATTACTGTCATCCGACTAAACTTGAGTTTGCCCAAAAACCTCCATTTCTGTCTAAGTTAAGGGGAGCTCTCGGATAGCTTATCTGGGAGCATTGTTCAGACTAAAAAACTGTTCAGAAATTTTTTGCTTCACTTTTACGTTTTGGATAGCTCCTTCAGAAGCGTTATTATTGGCAGGCATCCCTTTCTTTGTACTTGATGTCTGACTATCTCCGACCTATGCAAGCCAAGTCAGACGGAAATCAGACCGGAATTAAAATAACCTTGTCGATTTGGACGTATCCAAACCCTTTTTTGCGGATAACTCATAAAATTTTCTGACTTTTGAAAACTAACAACCTGAATAGTTACCCCCAATTAAACGTTTGGAGGTAAAATTAAAAACACTAGAATGGTAAAAAAAGAATTAATATTAATAATACTTGTTTCTACAACATTATTATCCATTCGTGGATATGGACAAGCCAGTTCAGAAGAAAAAAGCCACCATCACAGAAATGAGATTAGCATTGCAACCGGTATTGTTCCGCTGCCCGCAGAAAATGAACTTACTATGGGGTTTCATTTACATTATATCAGAGGTGTTGGTAAAGAAGGCCGTTTCGGACTTGGGCTTGGATTGGAAACAATTATTGATGAACACAAGCATTACACAGCTTCTGTAGTATTTCAGTACAATATTTACAAGGGGTTAATAGTAGGGTATTCTCCTGGGGTAATGATGAGAAAAGAAGGTAATCAAAATCTATTTCAATTTGCACAGCATATAGAAACCGCTTACGAATTTGAATTAGGAGAATTTCATATTGGGCCTATGGCTGAATTAGGAATTGAACAAATTGGTGTACATTATATGGTGGGCATACATGTTGGAATTGATTTTTAAAACACATATAATTCTACTTTACGAAGTTAAGTTTTATACCTTCTATCTATATCTTTTTGCCTA
>CAZZML010000340.1:0-4050 GCA_964654735.1 uncultured Roseivirgaceae bacterium
CCTTGCGGTCTTTGCGTTAATGCCATTGCGAACCTTGCGGTTGTTATTTTTAATTTCTCATATATATCCACATTTATTTAAATTCATAGCCATAATTATTAATTACTCACTGTCTTATTATGTTTTTTAATCATTGCCCACTCAAATAATGCTGGAAAGTATTGTTGCATAATACGAGTAAATTTACCGATGGTAGAAAGAGTTTGCTTGTATTTTCTTTGCTCAATTCCTTTTACAAAATAAGCTGCAACCTGCTCCAATGGCATCCTTTTAAACTGCTTGCGTACAGGCATAATTTTCAATTCCCCATTGGCGTCATAATAGGTTTTAGATTTATCATTTTCGGCAAAACCAACATAATTAATACCCACATGCACACCAGTACCTGCCAATTCTATTTTTAATGATTGCACCAAAGCCGTGAGCGACATTTTTGAGGCTGAGTAGGCCGAGTAATTAGGTAATCCTATGTAGCCGGCAATACTGCCTGTAAACACCACACTTCCCCTTGACTTTTTTAAATGAGGTAAAGCTGCCTTTGTAGGAAACAACACGCCCATAATATTGGTATGAAAAACAGTTTCGAATACTTCGGGGCTAGTGTCGGCAATGCTTCCTTCCATAGCGATGCCTGCATTATTAATAAGAATATCTAATTGGCCGTACCTTGAAATTGTTTCTGCAACAAGCCTTTCACAGTCATTATACTTTCCAACATCTGCTGATATTGCTAATGTCTCATACCCTAACTCTTTCAGTTCCGCTTTGGTTTTATCCAGTTTCTCCCCATTACGACCATTCAGAACTACTTTTACTCCTTTTTGAGCAAGTGCTATAGCAATGGCTTTACCTATTCCTTGGCTAGAGCCAGTTATAATGGCTACTTTATTTAATAAGTTTACTTTTCTCATTTCTTTAAATAACCATTTTCTTTAAACCAATCAAAGGCCTCTGCTACTGCAGTTTGTATAGGTGTTTGAGGCATATCTAACTCCTTTACTGCCTTAGCTGCTGTAAAATAATTAGTAATCAAGCTTAATTGGGCAACCGACAAACTTACTTTGGGAGGCTTATTGGTTAAACGAGCTATTGACTGAGAAATTAAACCATAAAGTAAAATAAAAATAGCAGGAATTTTAAGTACAGGAGGCTTAATGGATAATTCGTCTGCCACTAATTGATTAAACTCTTGGTAACTCAAATTCTCATTTGCCATTAGGTAACATTCTCCACTTCTTCCTTTCGTAAGTGCATTACAGGCTGCTACTGCAACGTCTTTTACATACACAAAATTCTTGCCTCCATTCGTATAGCCCGGTATATCTCCGTTATATAAAGCAAGTAATAAAGCTCCGCTGCTTGGTTTCGTATCGTAAGGCCCTAGCATAAATGTAGGATTTAATATAACCGCATCAAGCCCTTCTTGCTCTACTGATTTTAAGATAGCTTCTTGTGCTGCCAATTTTGAATCAATATAATCCAAGCCATATTTAGCAGATTTAAAAGGAGAGTTTTCGTCTCCAGGGTTATCTAGAGTACCGTGGCCAAAAGACGTAGCTGTACCAATGGCAACTAGTCGTTTAACCTTAGTTTTTAGGGCAGCATTAATCACATTTAAAGTGCCATCATAATTTACTTTCCTAATAATCTCAGCCCGTTGCGGCCAGATAGAAGTATTTGCTGCAGCGTGAATAATATAATCACATCCATTGGCTGCTGCTTCTACTTCTGAAGGGTTAAGAATATCACCATAAATTTTATTGACAGGTAAATTATCCAGAGTTGTAACAGGACTACTATTTTGGACAAAGGCATTTACCTCAAACTCTCTTGCTAAAAGCTCCCTCACAATATTATTGCCTAAAAACCCATCAGCTCCTGTTACGAGTACTTTCATTAATTAGTTTTTAAAAATAAATTTTACTCTTTGATTTTTCCCACAGATATCGCTGATTTACGCAGAAATAAATCAGTACAATCTGCTGGAGACGATAGTAGAAAACAATATTAAGAGTTTAAAAAGCTATTGTACATAGAGCTAAACCATTTTTAACAATTCTTAGGTAATGGCTTACCATTAAACGAAATCAAGCTATCCAGTCGGATAGATTGCTCATTTGCCAGCAACATATATTCAACCTTATCTTTAATAAAAAGTGTTTTTAGTAAAGATTCTACTTTTACACTTTCGCTATCTAATTCATACTCTATAACCGATACTCTTTTTAAGGTGGCGGCCTCCTCCAAGTAATCGTAAAAAGAGCAGTTGATTGGGATATATACTTCAGGTTTACCCATTAATTATTTTAACTGCATCATTAAATTCTTCGGGCGTATTTACATTCGTCAATGCTTGCACATTACGTTCAGTTAATACTTCCACATTGCTATTTATAAGCACTTTTCGAGGGCAAGAATAACCTTTAGAAAGAAAATCCAACATACGAAGGTATGCCCTTGGTTCCCAAATTGAAATAAGAGGTTCTGGAAATTCATTTTGAGGATCGATAAAACAAGTAGCCAATTTCGATGGATTTCTATGTTCGACTAAATTACCAATGGTTGTTTCGTCCAAGAATGGTAAATCAACCGCTATTACCAACCAGGCCACATTAGGTTCTTCCATAAAAGCACTTAAAATGCCTCCATAAGGGCCTAATCCAATAAATTTATCTGCAATGCTAGCCACCTCAAAATCAGCACTTTGCGTTTCATCACGACTTGATACAAATACTTTTTCACACACATTTTCTAATAATTCAATGGCATGTTTATGTTGAGGTTTATTATGGTATTCAAGCTTAGATTTATCCGAATTCATCCGGGTACTTTTACCGCCAGCCAACACTAAGCCATAAAGTTTGGGTATTCTGTTTCGTAACCAACCATCGATAAACTGCGTAATTTTCTCAATCTCAGAGGCTTTATAAACGGGTACTTCTGTATTATTAATATGGGCAACTAAATAATCAGGTACTGCTTCTATTGAATCCTCTAAAATAACCATGGCCACATTGGTAAGCTTTTCCTGCTTTTTAGCAAGGTCTTTTTTAGGGTGCACAAACGCAATTTGAGTGGCCGCTTTATAATGGTTTCCATTGATTAAAGTGAGATCAACATGTCTAAAATCCGGCTCTGTATGTAAAGAATCTGATCTCTTAAAAGATATTTTATCTACAAATTCTGCAACAGCACCATAATGCAGGGCACTCCATCCCTCCTTTTCGGGTGCATTATGGTCGGCATCAATATAACCAATATTCCAACGAGCTTTTAAAGAGTTAATCAGTTTTGCAGAAAGAGCCTTTATCTCTCCACAAGGAGCTCCCATTATTCCCAGCTCATTCCTGCCAAATTTACCGCCTGCCGGCTTCTGCAATTTTGTGTGTTTTTGATGTAACATATTGAATTACAAATTACGAATTTTCTAATTACGAGAACTTGAAGTCTTTCTTTCCCCCAGCTTTTTCCAATAACCGGGTGCTCAATATTTCAATATTATGGCTTATAGCTTTACACATATCATAGATAGTTATAGCAGCAATACTGGCTCCTGTTATGGCTTCCATTTCAATACCTGTTTTAGCTTCTACTTTAACGGCACAAGTAATTATTGCTTGAGTTCCTTGGGTTGTAATGTCAATTTTACAATCCTCCATTCCTACCGGGTGGCAAAATGGAATCAGTTCTGCCGTTTTTTTAGCACCCATTGTGCCAGCAATAATTGCCGTGTGGAAAACCGGCCCTTTTTTCGAGTATATTTCCCCTCCCTTTAGCTCTGTCATAATCTCAGCACCCAACTCCACAATGCTTTGTGCCACTGCCACACGCTGCGTGATTTGCTTTACAGAAACATCTACCATTGCAGGATTGCCTCTGGTATCAATATGTGTTAATTCACCCATTTGATGGCATAAATTTATTTATAACAAAGTTAGTGAAAATAGACTATAGATTACATTTTAGCTAATTTTCGATAAATTTTATTAACAACAGGTTAATACCTAGATTGAGCGATTCTCTGAAGCGATAAGCCTGCCTGATTTGGCA
>CAZZML010000341.1:0-4040 GCA_964654735.1 uncultured Roseivirgaceae bacterium
TCTGTTTTTCTCATACCGAGAATTGTGCCATTTAAATACACATTCTCTCTTCCTGTTAATTCAGGATGGAACCCGGTCCCGACCTCCAATAAACTGCTTACACGCCCATTTATACTGATTGTACCTGAGGATGGAGGTGTAATTCTCGACAGCAGTTTTAATAATGTCGATTTACCGGCACCGTTTGTACCGATAATCCCAAGCACCTCTCCTTTTTTCACCTCAAAGGAAATGTCTCTTACAGCCCATAATATATTATGATCTTCACCGACTATTCTGTTATTCGCATCAGAACCCAATGATTGTTTGGCATCAAAGTCATCAAATTTATATAACGAACGGTATTTATTATAATTCCTTACCGGACTTTTGATAATACTCATCACCGCAGCCCCTATACTATCGTGGGACTGTTCTTTAACACCTAGTCTGAAGTACTTGCTTAGACTGTCTACTTTGATTGCAATATTTTTGTTGCTCATTTTTAATATTCTTTAAATCACGTCTACAAAAACATGTTCCATTTTTTTAAAGTAAAAAATGCCACTGAGGACCAGTATTACGCTTGTAACCGCACCGGGTATGATAAAATCCCATGGTATTGGCGAACCAAGAAAGCATGCACGAAAACCTTCTATAACACCGACTATTGGATTAAATGAATATATAAGTCTGTATTGCTCAGGAATGCTTGATGCCGAATAAACTATAGGCGCAGAATAAATAAGCATACTGATAAAAAAGGGTAAGGCAAATTTTACATCGCGATACCTGATTGCCAATGCAGACATCCATAAACCAAGACCAAATGGCACACTGATCATTAACAATATAAAAAATGGAAAAAATATTATGTTCCATGTGGGTGTAACTTGATAATAAACAAGTACTGCGACCAACAAAATACACGAAATAGCAAAATCCACGAGCTTGGCCAATACAGGTATTGTAGGAAAGATCAGCCTGGGAAAATAAACCTTGCCCAATAGACTCTGGTCTGCAACCAGGCTGTTACTTGATTTCGCTAGCGCTTGCGACATGTAAGTCCAGGGAATAACTGCAACTGTAGAAAATAAAACATAAGGTATTCCATCAGTATCAATTTTTGCGACCTTGCCAAAAATTATTGAAAAAATGATAATTTGCATAAACGGATTCAGTATCGCCCAGGTGAATCCAAGTATTGTTTGTGCATACAAGACTTTTATGTCTCTCCAAACCAAAAAATAAAATAAATCTCTGTAGGCTTTCAGTTCAGCAAAATCAATAAACTGCCACCCTGATGGAGGCTTGATTACAGTAGTATATGTGTTTTTAGGTTCTAACTTCATAATCTAACATTTTTCCTACGCAAGACTGACTTTACAATTAATTATCGGTTGAATTAATCCAGTTTTTAGCCGAAATCTGCTAAATATTTATCTTTATCTGAAATAATGATTTTATCCATTTCAGGCCATATAATATTAAAGTCTGGATCATTCCATCGAACACTTCCATCCGCCATGGGGGCATAAAATGTTGAATGCTGATAAAAAACTTCTACGTCGTCCTCAAGTGTCACAAATCCGTGCGCAAAACCTTCAGGAACATATATTGTTCGGTGATTTTCTTGTGTCAGCTCAAACGAACACCATTGTTTGAACGTATCTGAAGTTTCTCTCAAATCCAGGATAACGTCATAAATTGCGCCTTTTATACAGCTGACCAGCTTGATTTCAGCATGCGGCTGTTTTTGTCGATGCATTCCCCTTAGAGTGCCTTTTTTTTTATTATATGAAATATTAAATTGTACATATTTTGTATTCAGACCATTTTCTTTAAATTCTTTTTCGCAATATTGTCGAGCAAAAAACCCCCTTTCATCATTTATTTTCTCAAGTTCTATTACATAAGCGCCCTTTAAAGAAGTTTCAATAAATTTCATGCTTTAATATTTAGCTTTTCATATTTCTCGATTTGTTCTAATGTGAAACCATGCATATCACATCCGCCATGGTATGCTTTGAACCAGTCCACGACCCACGTGAGTGAATCCAACAATTCTAGCTTTGGCCTAAATCCTAGAAGACTCTTTGCTTTTGAGCAGTCCAGCTTTAAATAATTAGCCTCATGCACATGGTCCCCCTGATCCACTTTCCAGCTTGCATTGTCTCCCCCTTTCTCTCCCCATAGTTTCGTTATGTGTTCAACGATAACTGAAACATTTCTCGCACTGCTCTCGTCTGGACCAAAATTCCAAGCTTCTGAAAAGTTTTTTCCGCCATTCCAGGTTTTTTCAATTAATGTCATATATCCCGCCAGTGGCTCCAAAACATGTTGCCACGGCCGTATAGAATAAGGATTACGAATTTCTACGGGTCTGTTTTCTTCAATTGCTTTGATGATATCTGGAATGAGCCTATCTTTTGCCCAATCACCACCACCAATTACATTTCCCGCTCTTGCTGATGCAATAGCAACGCCATGCTTTTTATATAGTTCGATTGGAAAAAAAGAATCACGATATGATGATGTAACTAGTTCAGCACATCCTTTGCTATTCGAATAAGGATCTTTGCCACCCATTCTTTCATTTTCTCTATATCCCCAAACCCACTCATTGTTTTCATAGCATTTGTCACTGGTAATAATGAGAACGGACTTAACAGAACATTTATTCTGCGTTCTAATTGCCTCAAGCACATTAACTGTGCCCATCACGTTCGAAGAATAAGTTTCAATCGGGTCATCATATGACAGCCTGACCAGCGCCTGAGCCGCCATATGAATGACAATATCAGGCTTGCTATCACTGATAGTTTTTTTTAAATGCTCAAGATCTCTTATATCGCCTCGGATAGATTCAATATATTTTCCTATTGCGGCGACTTCAAACAAACTTGGGTTAGTAGGTGGATCAAGCGAATAACCAATAACCTCGGCTCCAAGCCTGGTAAGCCAAAGAGTTAACCAACTACCTTTAAAACCTGTATGGCCTGTGAGTAATATTTTTTTATTAAACCAAAAATTTGAACTCATGTTTATTTCAGCCAAACTTTCCAAGGAGCTTTATTTTTTTGCCATAAATCTTCTAGTACGTTCCTGTCCCTAAGTGTATCCATAGCTTGCCAGTAGCCGTCATGCTTATAGGCTGATAATTGACCATCTTCAGCTAATGTTGTAAGAGGTTCCGCTTCCCAAAATATCGAATCATCCGTTATATAGTTGAAAATTTCTTTTTCGAGTACAAAAAAACCACCGTTTACCCACGCACCATCACCTTTAGGCTTTTCCCTAAAATGTTCTATACGATGACCATCACCTGACATACTAAATGCACCAAATCTCCCCGGGGGCTGAACTGCAGTAAGTGTGGCCAGAGTTTTTTGAGATCGATGGAATTCAACCAATTGCTTGATATCTACATTGCTGACGCCATCACCATATGTCATTAAAAATGTATCTTTTCCAACGAAGTCTATCACCCTTTTAATACGCCCACCAGTACCTGTTTGATCACCAGTATCGACCAATGTAACTCTCCATGGTTCTGCAGTATTTTCTAGAATATCTATGTTATTATTTTTTATGTCGATGGTTACATTCGATGAATGCAGCAGATAATTTGTAAAGTATTCCTTAATAACATAACCTTTATAGCCACAACAGATGATAAAATCATTGATACCATGTGCTGACAATATTTTCATAATATGCCATATAATAGGCTGCCCCCCAATTTCCACCATCGGCTTGGGTTTAGCAACAGTCTCTTCAGACAACCTTGTTCCAAGGCCACCTGCCAATATTACTGCTTTCACAATACTTTACTCCTGACTCTCATTTATTTAAAAATTATTTGTATTTTTTTTAAATTTTTTAAATTTTTCTACATTATTATTTTCATTTTCTTCTTCATGAACTGGTAATATTCCACTTACTTTTTTGTCTTTTACAATGTCATGAATAAAATCTGCTGCTATATGTTTAGCCTGTTCAGCAAATCCACAAACTAATGCGGTGTCACATAAAATATTAATCAGCCTAGGTGTTCCCCG
>CAZZML010000342.1:0-1281 GCA_964654735.1 uncultured Roseivirgaceae bacterium
ACCTGACTAACATCATCTTATGGCTTTCATCACAAAGTTCCTTGCGGATTTAAGGAACTTGATAATATCCATTCAAACTTTTACTTTTTTTCCTCAAATTCTAACGAGGCAGAATTAATGCAATAGCGTAAACCTGTTGGCTTAGGGCCATCATTAAACACATGTCCTAAATGCCCTCCACAAGTAGTGCAAATAAGCTCTTCTCGTACCATTCCATACGATTTATCAATTACCACTTTTACATTTATTTCATTTATAGGCTCCCAAAAGCTTGGCCACCCCGAACCTGATTTAAATTTTGTATCAGATTTAAACAAAGGCGTATTGCAGCCTGCGCAGTAGTAAACACCATCCTTATGGTTTTCCCAATATTTACCGGTAAAGGCAATTTCGGTTCCTTTTTCTCTTAAAATATGGTATTCTTCTGGCGAAAGTTCGGCTTTCCATTCAGCATCTGTTTTTGTGATTTTAAATTTCTTGTCTTCCATATTACTCGATTGTGCGATACAGTGTTGAAACCCTATTGTGGTTGCCAATAGTAATGTAAATATAATTCTGTTTTTCATTAGGGTTAAATTTAACTAAAGCTAATTGGTTAACGCAAAATCAACTGTTGTAGTTCATTAAATTCGTCAACAAACAACCGAATTAACAAATAAACAATTCTATTATTCCAATTCACTTCTTAAAACGTTTCCTTTGCATCTCATATCTATTGGGTCTGAAATTTTAAAAAATGCTGAAGTCAAAAATTGAAAAAATACTGCGCGATACACTAGTAAGTTTGTATAACGTAGAAGCCGAAACTACTGTGCAATCCACTCGAAAAGAGTTTAAAGGTGCATATACGTTTGTTACGTTCCCATATTTACGGGCGAGCAAAAAAGGACCTGAACAAACAGGCGAAGAGATTGGGAATGAACTGATAAAGAACACAGACCTAGTAAATGGCTTTAATGTAGTGAAAGGTTTTTTAAATATTGAATTTACGGATACTGCTTGGGTAAGGTCTTTTAACGAGATGCGCAGTACTGGCAACTACGGCTTTAAAAATCAGGATGGAAGTGAGATGATGGTAGAATATTCTTCCCCTAATACTAATAAGCCTCTGCACCTGGGGCACTTACGTAATAACTTTTTGGGCAATTCTGTTGCTCGCATTTTAGAAGCCACCGGAGCAAAGGTGCATAAGGTGCAAATAATTAACGATCGAGGGATTCATATTTGCAAATCTATGTTGGCTTGGCAAAAGTTTGGCAATGATGAAACCCCAGAATCTTC
>CAZZML010000342.1:1381-4034 GCA_964654735.1 uncultured Roseivirgaceae bacterium
GACAAACTTTATTACGAATCGGAAACCTATTTGCTTGGCAAAGATGAAGTGATGAAAGGAGTTGAAGCTGGCATGTTTTATCAAAAAGAAGATGGTTCTGTTTGGGTAGATTTAACCGATGATGGTCTGGATCAAAAACTGCTTCTTAGATCAGATGGCACTTCTGTTTATATGACTCAGGATATAGGAACAGCTATTCAGCGTTTTAAGGATTACCCAAATATTAGCGGGCAAGTATATACTGTAGGTAATGAGCAAGACTATCATTTTAAGGTACTCTTTCTTATCCTAAAAAAATTAGGTTTTGATTGGGCCGGTAATTGTCATCATTTGAGTTACGGAATGGTTGATTTGCCTACAGGCAAAATGAAATCGCGCGAAGGCACTGTAGTTGATGCAGATGATATAATGCAGGAGATGTTTGATACTGCAGAAAGACACACCAAAGAGCTAGGAAAAATCGAAGGGTTTTCTAAACATGAGGCAAACCAGCTCTATAAAACATTAGGACTAGGTGCGTTAAAATACTTTTTAATGAAAGTAGATCCTAAAAAAAGAATGATGTTTAACCCTGAAGATTCTATCCAGTTTAATGGAAACACAGGGCCGTTTATACAATATACACATGCTCGAATCTCTTCGATTATACGAAAAGCTGAAACTGAAAATATTGATATGTCAGCCAAAGTTGAAGACAATCTTGTATTAACAGATACCGAACGAGAGGGGATTTATTTACTAAGCCAGTTTAGTGCTAAAATTAAAGAGGCTGGTGCTGAGTATTCTCCAGCTATTATTGCACAATATGTATATGATTTGGCCAAGGAGTATAACCGTTTTTATGCAGAACTATCCATTTTTAACGAAGAGAACTTGGAACTAATGAAATTTAGAATACTATTTTCTAAATTAGTGGCTGAAGTTATTAATAGAGGTATGGGCTTATTAGGTATTACTGTGCCTGACAGAATGTAATCCTTCGCTTATCAAACAAAAATCAATTGAACGTCATTCTGATTCGCCAGTTGGCGGAGAAGAATCTGTTACATTTGAATAAAATAAAAAAACTGAAATAATTAAAAATGAAACTATCCATTCTTTATTTAGCATTAGTTCTAATCGTTTCGTCCTGTGGCCTAAGCAAAGTAAAAACAAGACCAGCAGATATAAATCAAGTTCCATCGTCCTCTATTTACGAATTTTCCTTGCCTTTACTTTCGGGTGATTCCTTATCCTTTGCCTCTTTGAAAGGGAAAAAGATATTAATAGTTAATACAGCGTCAGAATGTGGTTATACCCCTCAATACGAAGGTCTTGAAAAACTTTATAAACAATATGGTGAAAAGGTTACGGTAGTTGGGTTTCCTGCCAATAATTTTGGAGGACAAGAGCCTGGGTCCGATGCAGAGATAGGAGCTTTTTGCAAGGAGAATTATGGGGTTTCTTTTCCTGTATTCTCAAAAATTTCTGTTAAAGGAGAGGATATGGCTCCTATTTACAAATGGCTAACTCAAAAAGAAAAAAACGGTTGGAATGAAGATGCGCCTGGCTGGAATTTTTGTAAATACCTAATTGACGAGAATGGAAATTTGCAAGCATTTTATGGCTCTGCCATTGAGCCTATGAGTGACGAAATAGTAAAAGCCATTACCAACTAATGAACATTAAAGTCTGGATATCTGCCTTTAGATTAAGGACACTGCCACTTGCCTTAGCTAGTATTGGTATGGGTAGTTTTTTAGCTGCTTCTCACCATAAATTCAGGTGGGATATTTTAATATGGGTATCGCTAACCACCATATTCTTACAGGTATTCTCAAACTTAGCCAACGATTATGGCGATACCCAAAATGGGGCAGATAGTGAGTTAAGGAAAGGGCCAATAAGGGCTGTGCAATCTGGGGCAATCTCTGCTTCTACTATGAAAATTGGCATTAGTACCCTTGGTGTGCTTTCTTTTTTGAGCGGACTAATGTTGCTTCATATATCGGTTGGTATTGGAAGCACAATATTTTATATTTTTCTGGCGTTTGGGTTGGCTAGTATCGCAGCGGCTTATACCTATACAGCAGGTAAAAACCCTTACGGGTATGCAGGGTTAGGTGATGTTTCAGTTTTATTATTTTTTGGCTTTTTAGCAGTTTTAGGCACTTATTTTTTATACACTCTAGAATTTACCTGGTTAAATATATTGCCTGCATTAACTATGGGCTTATTTGCCACAGCTGTGCTAAATATTAATAATATCCGAGATATAGAATCGGATAAAGCGGCAGGTAAAAGGTCGATTCCGGTAAGGTTGGGACGTGAAAAGGCTGTAGTTTATCACCTAATTTTGTTAATTACTGGTTTTGTTGCCTCCATCATATACCTATCGTTTTTGCCATTTCACTATTCAAGGTTACTTGTGTTGCCTGCCCTTGTGCCTCTTTTTATAAATGCTAAGGCGGTAATTCAGAAAAAAGAGCCTAAAAAGATTGACCCTTATTTAAAACAAATGGCCATCTCATCTTTGCTATTTATGATTTTATTTGGGTTGGCAATATTCTTGTAAAGCATCGTTTTATCTATATAATTTTCATTAAATTATTCCTTCTTTTGATTACTTTTTGCTTACTATTTATATAAACCTGAGTTCGACCTAAGGAATGCC
>CAZZML010000343.1:0-2161 GCA_964654735.1 uncultured Roseivirgaceae bacterium
TGAATGACATCATATTATGGCTTGTAATAGATTTTCCTTGCGGATTTAAGGTATTTCATTCTAAGAATTTTTGTATCTCCTTTATCGCTTTTTGGTTCGAGCCCGAACTAATGCTGTAAATCACATTTTGTTTCTCCTTACTTGTTAATCGCCAGTTTAATGAGGCTCGTTTTACATCGTTTGATGATTGGGTTTCGGGGTCATAAGTAGGGATGTACTGAAATGTAACTACCTCTAAGTTATTTTTAAACCACGATCGGGCATATTCTATATTGCTGTCGTTGGCTACACTTTGCAGGTTGGCATAATTTTCATACACACTTTGAATAGGCGTTACGATTTTTTCAATAAACGATTGGTTTTTTCGGGATTCAATCTCAATCTCTTTTTCAGAATCGCGGATAGATACAATGACAACACCCGAGGTATTTTCGGCAATCCATTTTTTATAGGCATGTAAAAAACGCAAGGCATCCGCTATACCAAAATTATCAGTAATTCCGGCATCCATAATTTCGAGTGGAGGTTCGCTTGGTAATGATATATTGGGTGTAATGTATGGAAAGGAAGCGTTCATCCGCAAGGCACTTAAAAACCGGAGGCTATCGGCATTTTGATGCCTGAAAAAGTGCCTGAAATCAATACCTTCAACAAGTTTATTATAGGTTCTGCCTTGCTTTGACAGGCCGGAGTTCATAAAAGATATATGCTGCGGAGATATAAACAGCTTTCGGCCATCGTTAATAATAGTAGGCGACACTATCAGCATTGGAATAAGAGATTCGTATTCGGGCTTTCGGTAACTGATTAAGGGCTTGTCAAGTACTCCTTTTGTGTTCTTGTTTAGCTGTTCTTCAAAAGAATACCCGCGGTCTTTCAAGTATGTTTTGCCTTGGTACTCAAACGTTTGGTAGCGAATAAACATGTCGTTTACCAACAAACTAAAAATAATGGGGTTTAAGTTATCCTTGCTTATGTTGGTTAAAAACTCTTTAGCGTAAGGGTTTAGTTGATTTTTCTGCTGTTGTAATTTTAACTCTCTAAAATAAGCGGCACCTATAATGCCTCCTGATGCTCCTGTAATTAATTGCGTATGTTTTGTAAATTTTCCATTGGTAAGGCTGTCAATGGTTTGGAGTACATTAAAAGTCCAGAGTGCCGACCTTTGGCCACCACCGCTGGCACACACCAGTAACATTTTAGGTTTTTTACCAGTAAATTTTGTTTGCCAATTGGTTAAAATTTTGATAGTACGATTATAATCATCAACTAAAACAGAGTCGCTATTACACTTATTAATAGCTTCTAAATCGTATTGTGCCGGTTGAGTTTCGTAATTGAGGCCAAGGGCTTTGTAGGTAATGTTAAAATAGCCTTGCTTAAAAAATATATTTAAAACAAGTATAATGGAAATAACAAAAGTGGGAGCCCAGGAGCCAAACCAGTACGAAAAAGCTCCGGCAAACATAATAATAATGGTAAGTAGTAAAACTGCACTTGCTGCTGCCGGAATCTGGAATACCTCGTACTCTCTAAAAATACCGATGAACAAAAGCAGGATAAAAATAAAAAGTTCTATAAATACCAGGTTTAAGTGATTTTGATCAAAAACTTTGGTGAGTTCATGTTTATGAAATGCAACAAACTTAACTTTCTCTACTTTTAATTTAGAGGTTAAAAAGTACTTGACATATTGGGTTCGGGCAGAGGAACCTTTGAGCTTTTCCATTGCTTTGGCTCTGGTTGCAGGCACAGTTACTTTTAATTTTTTGTCAACTCTGTCAGAAAGAATTTTAAAAATATCTTTATTGGTAAAGATGAAATAGGTGTAGATTATAATAATCATTAATATATAGCCTGTTAAAAACCCTGATATATCAATAGCAATATTAGTAGCGGTAGTAAACTCGTTAGAGGCCTGAAATTTAATAATATGCCAGAGGTATGTAATTAAAAAAGCAAGAGGAATAAGGCTGTTATTGATACTAAAAGTTAAAAAAGGTTTTTTATGGTGTGCCAAAAAAGAATACCTGTGACTTACCACAAGGTAGGAGGCTATATGAAAAGCTACGCTAAACCCACCAATGGCAACACCCATTAATAAAAAGCTTAAAAAATTAACTTTTTGCAGGTATTCGGGGTCGAGAAATAAATAAGGAAC
>CAZZML010000343.1:2261-3999 GCA_964654735.1 uncultured Roseivirgaceae bacterium
ACTTCTCCTTCCTCGTTCCTCTGTATAGTTCGTATTCCAGCAAACGGCATTCGATACTTCCATTATAAAACGGAATTTTTCGCTTGGTACGCAACCCAATATTTTTTCCTAACTCACGGTTGCCAGTAAATACATAACCCGTATAACCCTGACATTTTTGTTTGAATAAATCACCTATTTCTTTATAAATACCTGCAAGTTCATCTTCTTCACCCAATCGCTCGCCATATTCGGGATTTAGGATGATTACACCTGGTTCTTCAGGAATATCAATTTGCCTGAAATCACTTTTATAAAATTCGATGTATTTGTTCATTCGAGCTTCTTCGGCATTAAACTGCGCATTCTTAATAGCTTCTTCAGATATATCCGAAGCATAGATCTTGGCTTCGCAAGGCTTAATTTGGGTTTGGGCTCTGTTACACATTTCATCCCATTTGCCCTCATCATAAGAAGCCAAATGCATAAAGCCAAAATTATCTCTAAACAAGCCGGGAGCAGTATTGCTGGCTAAAAGTGCGGCTTCAATGGCCAAGGTGCCACTGCCACACATGGGGTTTATAAAAGTTGATTTTTGATCCCATTTAGAAGCCATAATAACCGCAGCAGCCAAAGATTCCAGCATTGGAGCTGTACCCGGTATTTTACGATAGCCATGTTTTGCAATTACTGCTCCGGAAGTATCGTAATACAAAATGCACTCTGTTTCTACCCAGTGCATATAAATCCTTGCTTTGTCTTTCTCAGGGCCAGTGTCTGGGCGTTTATTATTCGCTTTCATAAACCGATCCACAATCGCATCTTTTAGTTTGAGGTTGGCAAATCTACTATCTGTAATCGTATCATTTTTAACATACGAATCAATATTAAAATAACCATCAAGGGCAATTTCTTCTTCCCAGGCAATGTTGATGGCTTTTTGATATAACTGGTCTGGATTGGCAGCATAAAATTTGCTCACTTCCCAAAGTACTTTATTGGCCGTTCGTAATTGCAAGTTTAAGTACATGCAATCGGATAAGGTGCCAAAGAGTTGGACACCTAACCGGTGTTCTTTCGTTTGCGTATAACCCAGCCCTTTAATTTCTTCGTGTAAGATAGGGCTTATCTCAGGGGCACAGATAACGAATATATTGGCTTTTTTTTCCATAGGTAGAGCGATTGAAAGAATACAAAAAATCAAACTTCTGCGAAACTCAGGGTATTCTTTGAGGTTCTTCGTGTAATACTTGCCTGCGGAAGGCAGGGTTATAACACAGAGTTGCACAAAGAAAACACAAAGCAACTCAAAGAAAAAATGGCAAGCTTACTTCCCTAAAAAGTCGTATAAAAAAGCTGCCTCCTAGCACTATCACCCTATGAAGTTTAAGCGAGTGTTAGCAAAATGTACTATTAATAATTTGTGATTAGGGCTTCGTATGGAATATTTAATTTTTCGTGTAGATTCCTAATCATATTCAATGTCAATTTCCTTTTTCGGCTAAATATTTCTGAAACTCTACTTTTGTAACCAATTATCTGAGCGAGCTCTTTATTTGACATTTCCATTTGCTCCATTCTAAATTTAATGGCCTCTATCGGGTCAGGTGCTTCAATAGGATAATGTTCATCTTCGTATTTTTCTATCAGAAGCGATAATAATTCAGCTTCATCTCCTTCTTTTGAGTTTTCAGGAGCATGGAATATTTCTTCAAATCGTTTTAATGATTGATTATTACTATCATCCGAGTAATTAAAA
>CAZZML010000344.1:0-3948 GCA_964654735.1 uncultured Roseivirgaceae bacterium
CTAACCTGAATAATTCATGAATAATCTATTACGCATTCCAATTGCCAACCATTCAAGCACTTGCCTGCCTGTTCGGCAGACAGGCTCGAATTTTGGTACTCGATGTAGCTCGCTACATCTCCGTTCCAAAATCCTGTGCGAGTACTTGACTGGCAGACACTTAAAATGCTCATACCAAATATTCATGAATTAATCAGGCTAAGAAATACTGTCAGCTTTAAGCGAAAATTAAAAAAAACTCATCCCGATAGTTACCCTTTAGGTCGAGCTTAGGCTATGAGGTGTTTTTAAAAGCTATTCAAAAGCAATAAGAATTTGTCCATTCTCTACACTATTCCCTACTTTCACTTTAATATCCTCCACAATTCCATCGCTAGTAGCCTTAATTACATTCTCCATTTTCATAGCTTCTAAAATCAGTAATTTATCTCCCTTCACTATCGGCTGTCCTCTTTCAACTGCAATTTCTAAAATCAAGCCTGGCATAGGAGCTTTTAAATCTTCTGTTTTGGCTTCGGATAAGTTGTCCATACCTAACTTTTCTAATAACTCATCCATTTTATCTTTAAGTACTACTTCGTACACATGATTATTTACTTTAACCGAAACGAGCTTTTTTGCTCTGTCCAAGGAAACTAGTTCAACAGAATAAGATTTATGATCTGAGATAATATGATATTTTCCTTCGCTGAGTTCAACCAAATCAAGGTCAAATTCTTGCCCATCAACTATCACTTCTTCCTTGTTAAAGTCGATCTGGTAAGAATTATTTTTTACTGCCGCTTTAATCATAATGGATTTTTTTCTCAAATATACTACATAAGCCATCTTAAGAATAATGAGATTTTGTATTTTACAGTTTATAAAATCAAATGAAAATTATTATCTAAATGCAATTAGTAGAATATTTGTAGTTTAGAATATTGTATAAGTAAACTGATAGCAAGTGAGTGAAGAGATACTAAAGGCACTAACCCAACTATTTGCAATTTTTTCGAAGCAGGATGGAGGCGTTAAAGAAGAAGAAAGGGAATATGTAATCCGTTTTTTTAATCAGGAGCTAGACCAAGACTCTATTAAAGAATATTTAGAACTTTACGATAAGCTTGTTGATTACGGTGGAGAAAAAAAAGAGAAGCAGCGTACCTCTATGAAAGATTCGGTACGGATTCTTGGCCTCTGTAGAAAAATTAATAAAACACTTACTCAGCGTCAAAAAATTGTTGTGCTTATTAAAATCATGGAACTTGTAAAAGCCGATGATGAAATTACTGAAACTGAGTTGGGTATTTTAGATACCGTGGCCGAGGTTTTTAATTTTGAAAAAGATGAGTATGAGATAATACGCCAGTTTGTTTTTTATGGCAACGAAGGAATTGAGGAAAAATTTAATACCCCAACCGTTATTCAAGCTACTAAGGATATACCCACTGAAGAAGACCCTAACAACCGGTATTTATACTCTAATTTAGATGGGAGACTCATATTCTTAAAGATAAATAGTGTGGACATGTACTTTGTAAAGTACATTGGTGAAGATGAACTAAATCTAAATGGGTTTATAATGAATGCCCATGGGGCATACATTTTTTCGCATGGCAGCACGGTAAAAATGCCTGCTGGGGATGCCCTTTATTATAGCGATATAATAACCAATTTTAATCCAGATTATAAAGCCACTGAGCTATCTTTTATTGCAGATCACGTAGAATTTAAGTTTCCTAATGGCGCTACAGGCTTACATGATATTAATATTCATGAGGGCCCTGGCAGGCTTATTGGCATAATGGGTGCTTCTGGGGCTGGTAAAACTACCTTACTAAATGTACTGGCTGGGCTCGAAACCCCCAGTAAAGGAAGCATAAAAATTAATGGCATAGATACAGCTCTGCAAAAAGATGAAATTCAGGGAGTTATTGGCTATGTTTCGCAAGACGACCTTCTCATTGAAGAGTTAACTGTTTACGAAAACCTCTATTATAATGCCAAACTTTGTTTTAACGACTTAAGCGAGGAGGAACTACATAATAGAGTAATTGAAATACTTTCGAGTTTAGGACTTGAGCAGCGTAAGGATTTACGGGTAGGTAATGCGCTTGAAAAAACTATTAGTGGGGGGCAGCGTAAGCGGCTTAATATTGCGCTTGAGCTTATCCGAGAACCAGCCTTATTATTTGTAGATGAGCCCACTTCAGGCCTCTCTTCGAGGGATTCGGAAAATGTAATTGACCTGCTGAAGGAGCTTTCTATCAAAGGCAAGTTGATTTTTGTGGTTATCCATCAACCTTCGTCCGACATTTATAAAATGTTTGATAAAATGTACATAATGGATACAGGTGGCTTTCCTGTTTATTATGGCAACCCTGTGGAGGGTGTTACATATTTTAAAGAAGTAACCCATCAGGTTGATCGGATTAAGGGACAATGTACTAACTGTGGCAATGTTAACCCTGAGCAAATATTTAATATTATTGAAGCCCAAGTTGTTGATGAGTATGGCCAATTAACAAATAAAAGAAAAGTTACGCCTATTCAATGGAATGAGCATTTCGAAGAGCGTTTTGATATTCCGGAAGTTAAAGAGGTAACCTCACCTCCTCCAAACTTATTACGTATTCCTAATAAAATCAAGCAAGCTCTCATTTTTACTATGAGAGATGTTAAATCCAAAATAGGAAACACACAGTATTTGGCCATTAACTTGCTTGAAGCACCATTATTAGCTTTTATATTGGCTTTTATTATAAAATACACCAATACGCCCTCGGCTGATGGCTACAGCTATTTATTTAATGATAATTTGCCTGTTTTTATACTAATGAGCATAATTGTTGCTCTTTTTATGGGGCTTTCGGTTAGTGCTGAGGAAATTATTAAAGACCGAAAAATTTTAAGACGTGAATCATTCTTAAACCTTAACAGAAACAGCTATTTGATGTCTAAAATGCTGATTTTATTAGTAATGTCTTCTGTGCAGACGTTCTCATTTGTATTTGTGGGCAACCTAATTTTAGAGATTCATGGCATGACTATGGGTATGTGGCTTATCCTTTTTAGCATTTCATTTTTTGCGAATATGGTAGGACTTAACGTTTCATCTGCATTTAATTCAGCTGTTACTGTTTATATTCTCATTCCAATCATTCTCATTCCTCAAATGATTTTGTCAGGTTTAATGTTTGAATTCGATAAATTAAACGACACCTTAAGCTCTAAAGAAAAGGTGCCATTGGTAGCTGATATTATGGCCTCTAGATGGGCATTTGAAGCCATGACGGTTGATTTAGCCAAAAATAATTTATATGAAAACACCTATTTTGAGCTAGATAAAAAGACCTCTCAGGCCAATTATGTAACGGCCTATGTTGTACCCATTATTAGTGGTTTATTAAAGGATATTGAACATGCTGAAAGCGATGATGTAAAAGAGGAAAAACTACTTATTGTTCATAATATTATTGGAGATCAAGATTCAATAAGCGGTTATTCTAAGTCGATGTTAGATAGTTTAACAATGTGGACTAATTACTTCGAAGGCACAATCTTAAAAATTGAAGAGTATTTAAAAATGCTAGAAGACCAAAATTTTACGATTTATAATAAGGTAACCCAAGATAAAGAAAAGCTCATAAACTATTTAAATAACAAAGATGACTATGATATTGGTGAATACAAATCAAAATATTTTAATCAATCATTGGCAGATTTGGTTAGGCGTGTAAATGCAGAAGATAGAACCATAATTCATAATGACAGATTAATTCAGAGAATTGATCCGATTTTTAACGAAACTTACCACACAAGTAATATATTAGATTACCGCACTCACTTTTATGCACCCAGCAAACCATTATTTGGCAAAACGTTTGATACGTTTTGGTTTAACATTGCAGTTATATGGTTTATGTCGTTTGGGTTGTATATTGCACTTTATTTTGAATGGCTTGC
>CAZZML010000345.1:0-3948 GCA_964654735.1 uncultured Roseivirgaceae bacterium
ATCGTCTAGCTCAAATCGGCAGCTTACCGTGCCCGAGGCGGGTACGACACAGTACGCTTGACTTAACACTAGTTATCAAATGTGTTTTTATTCTATCTTAAATATTGCTTCATCAACGGTGCCGTTTACTTCCACCGAAGTAATTTTTGCTTCTAATTTCATAGGCCCCATTGGGATTATTACTAAATGAGGAATTAATACACCGCTTTCAGCAGAATAGTCTTGATAATCAACATTTTGCACCACTTCACCCTGAGGGGTAGTTACAAAGTTGGCCACTCTAACTTTAAGGCCTGATTCCATATCGAAATAATTGGTTGTTTTTTTGCCCGAAGGGTACACAACATCAATTGAATAGGCATAATTTTCACCTACTTTTTCAACTGCTCCCAAGGTGGTTTTTACACCAAGTTTCGCATAGTTTAACTCAGGGATAAAAGCAGCATCAATTAGAGCATCTTTAGTTTTGTTTTCATCATCAGGCGTTTTTGTTCCACGTGAATACTCGGCATAATTAGTTCCATCAAAGACTTGTTTTTGCATTTCCATAGCACCTCCCATAACTATAGACATAAAGGATTTATTTGGACTTACATTATATGTAGTAAAAGATAATTTCTGTCCTTGAATTTCAGCTTCACTTACCATTTTTATAGACTTTATAGCCGAAATAGCCTCTGATCCACCAATTGCTTTCACATAGTCATCAATTACCTTTTTAGCTGTTAGACCTGCTGGTAATTGAGGCGCATCACTTGGGGTATATTCATTACCATAATTATCGAAGTACTTAACTTCTCCGAAGGCAGCCAATTTATCTTTAATTTCAGAAGCCTTACCCACTACTGTAAAATAAGCTTTATCAGGGTGAATGTATTTTTGAGCAATTGCTTTTACATCGGCAATAGAAACGGCTTGCACCTTTTTAAGGTAGCTGCTATAGTAATCTTCTGGTAAATTATAACGGGCAGTGTTAATGGCAAATCGTGCCACCGTTTGAGGCCGCTCTAACGAACGTGCAAAACTACCTGCAATAGAACTTTTGGCCAGGTTAATTTCCTCTTCGGTTACATCTTCTGTTTTAATTTTATCCAGCTCAATGATAAACTCATTAAAAGCACTGTCGGTAACTTCATTTCGTACACTGGCAGATGCACTAAATGCTCCAACTAACTCATCGCTACTTAATGAAGAGTATGCACCATAGGTATAGCCTTTATCTTCTCTAAGGTTGATAAATAACCTAGCTGAAGAACCTCCACCTAAAATTTGGTTTAACACTCGTGCTTTAATAACATCAGGTGTGCCTGTTTTTAACTCAACAGGATAGGTAATATCAATAACCGACTGTACCGCTGAAGGCTTATCGACCAAAGCCACATACGTTTTTTCCGGAGCTTTTGGCATTTCATAACTTGGGTTGGGTATATCTCCTTGTTCCCATTTAGCAAAATATTTTTTTACCAATTTCTGCGCTTCTTTTTTATTGATATCACCAACAATAGCTAAATAAGCAATATTTGGCTTAAAATAAGTTTGGTAATAGTTTTTGATGTCCTCAATCTTAATATTACCCACCGTTTCTTCGGTTGTTAACGTTCCGTAAGGATGATTTTTACCATATACCAAGGCAGTAGCAACATTGCTGGAAATACTATTGGCATCTTCTTTATTAGCTGCCAACCCAGAGATTGTTTGTGTTTTAATTTTCTCTAATTCCGCCTCCGGAAAAGTCGGATTAAAAAGCACATCCGACATTAATTCTAATAATGTTTCTTGGTGTTTTGTAAGAGATGAGGCATATACTGAAGTAGCACTAGCACTTAAACTAGCACCAATAAAATCAATGGCTTCATCTAATTGCTCTTTGGTTCTAGTGGTTGTGCCTCTACGCAGCATCGTACCTACCATATCAACATAGCCGGTATTTTCACCTTCCATTACAGGTTCGTGATCAAACACTAAGCTTAGTGTAACTCGAGGCAGTTTATGGTTTTCCACCACAAATACCTTCATTCCATTTTTAAGTGTAAACGACTCATAATCTCCGATTTGAATCGACTTTGCAGGGGCTGGAGCAGGTAGTTTAGACCTATCTACTTGTGCATTTACATTGCCAATAAAGCCCAATGCCAATATGTATATAAATATTTTTTTCATTTTTAATTTCTTAATTATGATTCTAAAAGAAAACATTATTTTGTCATTCAGAATCCCGTTTTTTCGGGATGAAGAATCTCAAAATTTAATACGATTAAGCTAAATAAGATTGCTTTCCCGAAAAACGGGACAGGCTGTTCCTCGCAATGACGTAGGGTTTCTGCGTTTTCTTTTCGTAATTCATTTTAATTAGTTATCTGTTTCTACTGCTGAATCCTCTGGCTTTTGCTGAGCCGATTTTGGTAAGTAGTATAGGTTAACTCTATTGTCTTTGGTAAGGTATTTTTTGGCCACATTCATAATATCTTCCTTAGTAACCTTCATATAGCGATCAATTTCGCTGTTGATTAAGTTGGCATCTCCGAAGTACACGTAATAATCGGCCAAGCTTTCTGCCACTCCCTGAACCGTAGAATTGCTAGAAATGAAATTATTTTCCATTTGATTTTGAAGCTTTTGGTATTCCGTATCGCTTATTAATTCTTCTTTCACCAAATCAATTTGTGTTTGCATAGCTGCATCTAAATCCTCGGGCGATTTACCCAAATTGGCTAAGCCAATAGTTATGAATAATCCGCCTTCTTCTAACGAATAAGGAAAGGCAAATACTTGCGCAGCAATCTCTTCTTTATCTACCAACTCTTTATAAAGTCGAGAGCTTTGGCCTCCAGAAAGCAAAGTGGTTAGCATTTGTAAGGCATAATAATCATCAGTTCCTTGTTTTGGCATTCTGTAGCCATACATTACAGCTGAAAGTTGCACGTTATCAAAAACTTCTTCCTTCACTTCTCCACCCATATCAGGAGCGGTAATGCTTGGTCTTGGAATTTCCTTTGTGCCTTTTTTAATTTCAGAAAAGTATTTAGCAATCAGTGCTTTTGCTTGTGCTTTGTCAATATCACCGGCTATAGATAGCGTGGCATTATTGGGCACATAAAATGTGCTGTAAAAATCTGCAAAATCCTGATCTGTAGCTGCATCAATATCTGCAAACGATCCAATAGGAGTCCATTCATAATTAGTGCCTTTATAAGCTGCACTAAACATTTTTTCCTGAAAGCTCATATAGGGGCGGTTATCAATTCGCATCCTTTTTTCTTCTTTTACTACTTCTTTTTGTGTAGCAATACCTGTAGAATCAATTTTGGCGTGCAACATTCGCTCCGATTCCATGTAGAGCCCAAGCTCTAATTGGTTAGAAGGCAGCGTTTCGTAATAAAAAGTTCTATCGTGCGAGGTATTGGCATTTAATGTGCCGCCTGCCGCTTGAATTATTTTCATAAACTCCCCTCGTTCAATATTTGGGGAGCCTTCGAACATCAAATGTTCAAAAAAGTGGGCAAATCCACTTCTTCCAATAGGTTCGTTTTTAGAGCCCACATGGTAGAGAACAGATACCGTTACAATAGGAGTTGTGTTATCCTGGTGCAGGATAACGTGCAACCCGTTGTCGAGATCGTATTCTTCAAATTTAATACGGCCTTCTTGTGCGTACGCACTTCCTATGAACACTGCCAGCAGGAGTGTCCAAAGCATTCGTAGTTTCATTTCTATCTTGTTTGATTAGTAATTTTTTGATTGCACAATTCTACAAAATAATTGTTGAAAAGTGTGAAAGTAGTCCAATGATTTGGCTTCTATTTCTTGCTTGAGGAAAGTGTAAAAAGTTATTTATTCCTTTGTGAGTAAAAATTGTCCTCCACCCTGAAGTAAGGTAACTTGATTTTTATCTGGGTTAAATTCTATTTTTAGCATAGCTTGATCAAATTTAAATTTATCAATCTCATA
>CAZZML010000346.1:0-3948 GCA_964654735.1 uncultured Roseivirgaceae bacterium
GGTGCAACAGCAACTAAATCTAAAATGCTGCCATCTCTAAATACTTTAATGTTAAAGGTTGTTCCACTTTTCATGTTTGCAAAGTGTGTTCTAACCTCTTCCAGATTAAGCGAAGGAGAAATTACAAACTTATCAACGGCAAGCACAAAGTCACCTCCTGTTAAAAATTTAGTACCCTCGATATTAGTTTCATATATGCCTGATTTTAAGCCGGCTAAAGCAGCCGGGGAGGCACTTACAACTTTTTGTATGGCCAGAGCTGATGACTGTGGCAAATTAAATATTTTAGCCAATTCGCCATGAATTACCTCAAACTCAACACCAAACCAAAAGGGTTGCTTACCAAGTAATTGATGCTTTGCAATATTTGAAGTTGCAGCAAACCCAATTCCAGCAAAGCCTCCCGATTCACTTAAAATAAAGCTTACAAGTCCTATTACTTCGCCTTTTGTATTAAACATAGGCCCCCCAGAATTACCATGGTTAATGGCTGCATCGGTTTGAAAAAACTCACTTGCCACAAAATTGTTTTTAGTGTCTTTCTCAATATGTCTTCCACTTATTATGCCTGTTGATAAGGAGTGGCTTAGACCATAAGGAGCACCTATTACCAATACTTCATCTCCAATCTCAACTAAATCCGAATCAGCAATTTTGGCTACTTGCATATTTTTAGGAATCCAAACAAGTTTAATTAATGCTACATCAGCATCTTTGCTGCCAGTAACCACATTGGCTGGCACTTCTTCACCATTGGCAAATTCTACCATTATGCTTTCTGCATCGGCAATAACATGGTTCGCAGTCATTATGCTGCCATCGGCATTTATTACTACACCAGAACCTAAGCCTGATATAGTTACCATTTGCTTAGATAAGGTTGAGCGGTCAGTTACTAGCTCTTTGCTTTCTACTTTAATAAGAACTACAGTTGGGTCAACTTTTTTAAAGAGTTTGCTGTAACTCTGAGCATATACAGAGGAAGCTAAAAATGCAAATACAAAAGCTAAAAGTATATTTTTTTTCATAGCGGTATTTTTTTGAGATGCAAAATTAGTCAATAGCGATTAAATTCCCTCGCTTAGTGATTGTCCCGAAATAAGGTTTGCAAAAAAAGCGAAGCTATTTTGCAGACTAACAAGGCAAAAAACGCAGGCATAGCAACGCTATGGCGAGTAGTTTTAACGAAGTTAGCATGTAAAGGAACAAGAATGTAAATTTTATTTGGGGTCAACCACTTAGTTCTAACCAACGATCTTCTAGCTGATTTAAGGTTGATTCTATTGCTTTTAATTCTTGTCCCCACTTAGTGAGGTCTTCAAAATTTTGATTAGGAATATTTAGTGAGTTGGTAATTATCTGCTTTTCGTTCTCTAGCTTTTCAATATTCTTTTCAATCTGTTCAAATTCTCGTTTCTCGCCAAAGCTTAACTTTTTAGACTCGAGTTTTCCCTTTTGTACTTTAGGTGCTGCCACCGAAGGAGTATGAGTAGCTCTTGTTTTAATCCTTTCTCTATAATCAGTATAATTACCCGGGTAATCTTTTATTAAGCCGCTACCTTCAAACGAAAAAATATGCTCCACCAGCCTATCCATAAAATATCGGTCGTGCGAAACTATCATAATGCAGCCTGCAAATTTTTCAAGGTATTCCTCCAAAGTGTTTAAGGTTTCTAAGTCAAGGTCGTTGGTAGGTTCGTCTAATACTAAAAAGTTAGGATTGCCCATTAGCACTTTCAATAATTGCAGTCTTCTTTTTTCTCCACCACTTAGATTTTTAATATAATCGTATTGTTGTTTGGGTGGAAAATGAAATAAAGTAAGTAGCTGTGATGCTGTTACTACATTGCCATCTTTCAATTCTATTACCTCAGCAATATCTTTAATGCTATCAATTACGCGTTGGTTATTATTAAACTTAATGCCTGATTGATGGTAATAACCAAAACTTACCGTTTCCCCTTTTATAATAGTGCCTGAGTCGGCTGGTAATTTGTTGGTTAGTAAATTTAGGAATGTGGATTTGCCAACTCCATTTTTACCAACTAAGCCAATTCTATCTCCTGGTTTAAAAATATAACTAAACGAATCCACCATAATGTTTCTATCAAACTGCTTCGAAAGTTTTTCAACTTCCAGTATTTGTTTGCCAAGCCTTTTGCCCGTTAGGTTTATTTCTAACTTGGTTTTTGTTTTTACCTGATTCGCAGTTTTTCTAATGCCTTCAACAGCATCTATTCGGTACTTGGCTTTAGTGGTTCTGGCTTGTGGTTGGCGGTTAAGCCACTCCACTTCTTTCTTAAGCAAATTTTTTGCTTTATCGGCTTGGTCTTGTTCTACTTGTTGGCGCTCAACCCTTTTTTCTAAAAACTGAGTGTAGTTGCCCGTGTATTTGTATAGGTTGCCATTTTCGAGCTCTATAATTTGATTCGTAACTGCTTGTAAAAAATAACGATCGTGAGTAACTAATAATAGGCTTATTTTTAATTTAGCCAAGTGTTCTTCCAGCCATTCTATGGCTTCTAGGTCTAAATGGTTGGTAGGCTCATCTAATATAAGTAGGTCAGGCTCTTCTAATAGAAGTCTAGCTAATGCTACACGTTTTTTCTGACCACCACTAAGCTCATCAACGGGCTGAGCTAAATTATGAATACCAAGCTTACCTAACACTTGTTGCGCTTTCGATTCAAAGTCCCAGGCATTAAGCTCACTCATTTTGTCTAGGAGATTTATATCCATCTCTTCTGAGCTATGTTCTGCTAGAAAATGGTAATAGGTGCGAACGGTTTTAATTACTGGATCATTACCAGCTAATACATAATCCATTATTTGGGCATGGTTATGTACATCAGGCTCCTGCTTTAAAAAGCCAACCTTAATCGATTTGTTAAAATTAAAATTGCCAGCATCTGCAAACTCTTCATCCATCAAAATTTTTAGTAAAGTAGTTTTGCCGGCACCATTGGCACCAACCAGAGCCACTTTTGCTCCTTCATCTAATCCGAAAGAAATGTTTTCAAATAAAACTTTATCAGCGTAACTTTTAGAAAGCTTATCAATAGATAGATGGTTCATCCTGCAAAACTAGTGTGTTAATTACTAAATTGGTTTACTAAAATTTTGTTTGATTTTTTCTTTGTACAAGGCAAGTTTTGAAAGCATAGCAGCGTTACGGTTGAAAAATTTAACGCAGTAGAAAGAAAAAAGAAAGCGAAAATAGTGAATGAATTTAGTAATTAACACACTTACCATCTAAATAGATGTACTATTGATAAATTAGAAATTATCACTAATTTTATTTCTGTATACCTAAACCGAATGAAAATGAAAGCTTTAAAAACTATTGGAATTATTCTATTAGTACTTGTATTAGGCGTTGCAGGCTTTATAATGAGTTTGAACGGAGAAGGGAAACTAGAGCGAAGTACAATCATAAATGCACCCGTTGAAAAGGTTTTTATGGTAGTAAATAATTTTGCGTATGCAAAAGATTGGAGTCCATGGTTTCAAATCGACCCGAATACCGTTTATGTTTATTCTGAAAACACTGCCGGACTAGGAGCGAATTACACATGGGAGAGTGAAAATGATCAGGTAGGAACAGGAAGGCAAGAAATAATTGAAAGCGTTGAAAATGAATTGGTAAATACTCGAATGGCTTTTGGAGGAATGGTGGGTGAATACACAGCGGCATTTATCCTTAAGCCTGTTGAGGGAGGAACGGAAGTAATCTGGACATTGGTAAGTAAAGCTTCCAATGGAGGAGCTCAGGAAAAATTCTTTGTTGACTATATTTCTGATAAGGTTATAGGTTCCACTTATGAAGAAGGACTTGAAAAGCTAAAATCATTTATTGAAGGACTGCCTGATCCAGAACCAGAAGTAATGCAGCCTGATTCTACAGCACTAGAGATAGAGGAAGTAGTGATAGTACCTTAAATCCGCAAG
>CAZZML010000347.1:0-3946 GCA_964654735.1 uncultured Roseivirgaceae bacterium
CAGGTTAGAGCCTTCGCTACGCTGTGGCGAATAACCATTTAGTTTGAATAGCTGAATAGTAACTGTCTTTTAACCATAGCGACCCCGTATAGCTATCGGGGTGCTTTGCAAATCCAAACTTCCTGATTTATTGCGCTTTAAACCCTCATAACGAATCCTATTGCATAATCCGGGTTAAAATTATTAACTGTAGCTAAGGCTATGCTGAATAATTCTGTCTTGTCTCAAGAAAAAATTCAACATAAATTACTGTAAAGCTAATTAGAGAACGCACTACTAGTATTAATTTTACCTAATCAAATTTAATAAATTTTTTATGCCTATTTCTATCAACAAGTATATGATAGCACTTTGTGCATCATTGCTTTTTTTTGCCTGCTCATCGCCAACCACACCCGAAACTGAACCTATGAAAATAGTTGACCACCACACTTATGCCAAACCCGAAATAGCTGTAATAACTCATTTAAATTGGGATGCCAACATTGATTTTGAAACCAACACAATTAATGCTCTAGCCACTCTTTCCATAACAAAAGCAAAGGGTGCCAAAGAAATTATTCTAGACATAAATGGTCTTTCAATAAAGTCGGTTAAAGATGAACATGGGGAAAATCTAACCTTTGAAATAGGTGAAGAAAAACCTTTTCATGGGAGCCCTCTAATAGTTCACCTCAAAAATAACATTCAAAAAATAAGCATAAATTATAGCACAAGTACCGATGCTGAAGCCTTGCAATGGTTAAGCCCAAAACAAACCGCTGACGAAAAATCTCCCTTTCTGTTTACACAGTCGCAAGCCATCTTAGCCAGAAGCTGGGTGCCAATTCAAGATTCTCCTGGGATTCGATTTACTTATAATGCCCATGTAAAAGTGCCGGAAGGTATGCTTGCACTTATGAGTGCCACAAACCCCACCGAAGTTTCTAAAAATGGAGCGTATGATTTTACAATGGGCAAGCCTATTCCTGCTTATTTATTAGCTTTAACAGTGGGCGATATTAGGTATCAAAGATTAAGCGAACGAACAGGTGTTTACGCAGAACCTTCGGTAATTAAAGCAGCAGCTTATGAGTTTGCAGATATGGAACAAATGGTAGAAACTGCCGAAAAATTATACGGTCCTTACCAATGGGGAGTGTATGATTTAATTGTTTTACCTCCTAGTTTTCCGTTTGGAGGTATGGAAAACCCGATGCTTACATTTGCCACACCTACCATTTTGGCAGGCGATAGGTCGTTGGTTTCGTTGGTGGCACATGAACTAGCACATTCGTGGTCGGGTAATTTGGTAACCAATGCAACTTGGGACGATTTTTGGCTTAACGAAGGGTTTACAGTGTACTTTGAACAGCGCATTATGGAAGCTGTTTATGGAAGAGATTATTCAGAAATGCTTGCCCTTCTCAGCTTACAAGGCTTAAAAGAGGAAGTGGAAACAATACTTGCTGGTGATAAGCCAGAAGATACCAAACTAAAATTAAACTTAGAAGGAAGAAACCCAGATGATGGGATGACATCCATTGCATACGATAAAGGCTATTATTTTTTAAGACTACTGGAAGAAAAAGTGGGCAGAGATAAATTTGATGCCTTTCTAAAAGATTATTTCACATCTAATGCTTTTCGTTCTATGACAACCGATGAGTTTATAGCCCAATTGAACACAAAGTTGTTCGAAAAAAATGGAATACCTGTTGACGAAAGCTTATACAACGAATGGATTTTTGGTCAAGGACTACCAGCTAATTGCCCTCAACCTACATCGGATAGGTTTGCTAATGTTGAAAAGGTGGTTGAAGGTTGGGTTAATGGTATGCCTATTGAAGAACTATTTAGCCCTGAAGATTTAATGACTAAAAAATGGAGCTCACACGAATGGTTGCATTTTTTAAGGAGTTTACCAGAGAACCTCCATGCAGAGCAAATGGCAAAACTCGATGCGGTATTTCAATTTACCTATTCTCGAAATTCAGAAATTTTGGCAGCTTGGATGGTTCACGTAATAAAACACCAATATAAGCCAGGTTATCAAAACTTAGAAAACTTTTTGATTAACACAGGAAGGCGCAAATTCTTATCTCCACTCTATGCCGAAATGGCTAAAACGGAAACAGGGCTAGAAATGGCTAAATCAATTTATACAAAGGCTCGCCCTAACTATCACTTTGTGGCATCAAGTACTATTGATAAAATGTTAGGTTGGGAAGATTAATAAACGCATGAAAACTAAAGACATTAACGGCCACCCGTTTGTAGAGTACTCACGAGATACCTATGAGGCGAAAGAGATGGTAGAACGTTCAGCTACTTATTATCATTGGCTAGATACACGAAGAACAGTGCGTGACTACTCTGATAAACCAATTCCTAAGGAGGTAATTGAAAATATTATTAAGTCTGCCTCTACAGCACCCTCAGGTGCACATAAGCAACCCTGGACTTTTTGTGCAGTATCTAATCCCAACTTAAAAAAGAAAATTAGAATTGCTGCCGAAGAAGAAGAAAAAGAAAGTTATGCCAGACGTATGAGCAATAAATGGCTAGAGGACTTAGAGCATTTAGGTACTAATTGGGAAAAACCGTTTTTAGAAATTGCTCCTTACTTAATTATAGTATTTAAAAAGTCTTATAACCTTGATGAAAACAACGACAAATCAAATAATTATTATGTAAACGAGTCGGTAGGGTTGGCGAGTGGTTTGCTGTTAACAGCCATTCATAATGCAGGCTTAGTTGGTCTAACACATACACCAAGCCCGATGGTTTTTTTATCCAACATATTAAACCGACCTTCAAATGAAAGGCCGTTTTTGCTAATTCCTGTAGGGTATCCGGCAGAAGAAACTTATGTGCCACAGTTAACGAGAAAACCATTGGAAGAAGTAAGTGTTTTTTATGATTGAAAAATGAAAGCAATACTTCAATCAAAATCTGGAGGTGTAGAAACCTTGTATGTCGGTGAAACCGAATTGCCAAAAATCAAATCTGATGAAGTTCTTATTGAAGTACATTATGCTGCACTTAACAGAGCCGACATTCTCCAAAGAGAAGGTAAATACCCGCCACCTAAAGGAGAATCGAAAATATTAGGGTTAGAAGCATCGGGTATAATTTCAGCTATTGGCACTGTTAACCATTTAAAAGTAGGAGATCGGGTGATGGCACTTTTGGCTGGAGGTGGGCAAGCCGAATATGTGGCAGTTAATGAAAAGTTGGTAATGAAAGTACCTGCCAACATTACATTAGAACAAGCCGCAGCCATTCCTGAAGTGTTTTTAACGGCCTATCAAGCTTTATTTTTTGAAGGAAAAACTAAGCCGAAAGATAATGTGTTAATCCATGCCGGAGCTAGTGGAGTTGGTACAGCAGCTATTCAATTAGCAAAATCCTTACAATGTACCGTTATTACTACTTCATCAACTGAAAAGGTTGCTACGTGTAAAAAGTTAGGAGCCGATTTAGCCATTGATTACCGTAATCAAGATTTTGCTACAGAAATTGGGGCATTTACTGCTGCTAATGGCGTTAATATAATCCTCGATTTTATTGGAGCACCCTATTTCAAACAAAATCTAAAAAGCATTGCATTGGACGGAACCCTTATGATGATTTCTGTTTTGGGGGGTGTTAAGTTGGATGATGTCAACCTTTACCCCATTCTTCAAAAAAGAATATCTATAAAAGGCACTACGCTTCGTTCTAGACCTATTGCTTATAAAAAGGAACTAATTGATGCCTTTTTAAACGACTTTGAAAAAGAGCTGGCTACCAATAAAATTTTGCCAGTTATAGATTCGGTATTTAATTGGAATGATATTGCCAAAGCACATACTTATATGGAAGCCAATAAAAACAAAGGTAAAATTGTGTTAAAAATTAAGGAATAGATCGACCTAAACAATCATTTCTCGAATAGTTTTAGCATAAGAACGGCTCACTGAAT
>CAZZML010000348.1:0-1662 GCA_964654735.1 uncultured Roseivirgaceae bacterium
AAGTGCATTCTAAAAGTAAAACCCAAAAACTACCTGCGGATATTGAGAAGTTACGACAAACGAAGCAAAGCGACTGATTTGCAGCGATTTAAATACGTAATAGAATTACTATTGCATATTTCGGGTTTAAAACCTGCTGCCGTCCAACCTTAGCTGTCAATTCCCTACGCTGGTTTTTCTAAAAACTCAACTCTTAACTTAACACTGGAAAAAAATCTTAATACCCCTGACACCCCCTTGTCATAACTCCATATATTTTTGCTCTTTACTAAACAAAAATATATGGAAACTCAGCATTTAAAAGGATTTAACCTTATTGGCATTTCAATTAGAACAAGTAACGATGGACAAGCAGCTAAAGATATTCCTGCTTTATGGAATAGGTTTATGGAAGAAGGAATTATAGCTCGAATTCCTAACAAAATTGATAGCACCATTTATTGCGCATATACCGAGTATGAAGGTGATTATACCAAACCCTACACCGCATTAATAGGTTGCAAAGTAGAAAACTTAGATAACATACCAGATGGGATAAAAGGCATTACAATCGAGACCAACAACTATTCTAAATTTGTAGCCAAAGGAAATTTAATGGAAGGAGCCGTAATTAATACGTGGTTTAAAATTTGGGATACCGATTTGAACAGAACCTACAAAACCGATTTTGAAGTGTATGGTGAAAAAGCACAAAACCCAAACGATGCTGAAGTAGAAATTTTTGTGGGGGTACATTAATACCATTTAAATCATTAAAAATGAGCGTCATTGCGAATCCGCCATTTGGCGGATGAAGCAATCTGTTTGTATCTTTAGCCAGGGTATCAACCCAATATTTAACCCTTATTATGTATTCTAATGGAACTACTACAGTTAACAAATCAAAATATTAAAGAAGAGCATATTTGCTGCGCCATAAGCGATAAAAAGTGTAAAGACAGCTACGAAGCAAAAAAAGAATGGCTAAAAAAAGAATTTAGCAATGGCTATGTATTTCGTAGGATAGATGATAGGGCTAAAGTTTTTATCGAGTATGGACCTGCCGAAAAGGGGTGGGTTCCTATTAATGCGCCAAACTATTTACTAATTAACTGCTTTTGGGTTTCGGGCAAATATAAAAAGCAAGGTTACGGTAAAGCATTATTGCAAACTGCTATTGACGATGCAAAAGCGCAAGGAAAAGATGGATTGGTAACAGTTGTGGGTACTAAAAAATTTCATTTTATGAGCGATACCAAATGGCTTTTAAAACAAGGATTTGAAGCTTGCGAAAATACCAGTTCGGGGTTTAGCCTTTTGGTGAAAAAAATAAACAATAAAGCAGAAAATCCATCTTTTAAAGATGCTGCGAAAAGTGGAAAGTGCGAAAACAATAATGGAATTGTGGCCTACTACTCCAATCGCTGTCCGTTTTCAGAATTTCATACGTTAAACTCTTTAACCGAAACTGCCAAAAACAGAAAACTTTCATTAAAAATTATTAAATTAAAAACAATGGAACAAGCCCAATCTGCCCCTTCACCAGCCACTATATTTAGTCTTTTTTACAAAGGCAATTTTATAACAACGGATATCAGCGTTTGTATGGATAGCCGATTTGATAAAGTAATGGCTAAAGCAACGGATTGAAAAGTACTGTGTAACCTTACGGGTGGGCTGCCA
>CAZZML010000348.1:1762-3913 GCA_964654735.1 uncultured Roseivirgaceae bacterium
CCCATACCTCACCATCTTCAAAAATTTCCTTTTTCCAAATTGGAACTGTTTCTTTTAAAGTATCAATAATGTGTTGACAGGCTTCAAAACCAGCAGTTGATTAGTATAAACAATAATAAATGTTCCCAATTTCAGAACTTTTTAATATCTTTGAGTCTTGAGAGTATTATCTAAACGAACTTTGCGAACGTTTTGGGAGATTCATTCTGATACTGAACAACAACTTTTAAGTTGGTATAAGTATTTTAAACAAGAAAATATTAAATCGTCAAATGATCTCCTCAAAAGGTTTCCAAATTGTAGATCGATAGGATTGCATAGGTTTATTTTTAACATTAAAGGAAATAACTACCGCCTTATTGTTAAAATTAGTTTTGAACTTCAAACCATTTGGATAAGATTTATTGGAACACATAGTGAATACGATAAAATTGACGCACTAACCATTTAAAATATGAACTGGACAATTATTAAAAACGAAAAGGAATACGAAGAAGCACTAAATAGGTTAGAGAAAATTTTCGACTCAAAATCAAATGATTCAACCTTTAAGGAAGCTGAATTATTAGCATTGCTAATTGAAAATTACGAAACAGAAACTGAACCAGCTTTTGCAGAACCAGATCCAATCGAAGTCATCAAGTTTAGGATGGAACAAAACAATCTCAAAAACAAAGATTTAGCAGAAATTATAGGTGGTAAAAGCAAGGCATCTGAAATACTAAATAAGAAAAGAAGATTAACACTAACTATGATTCGGAAATTAAATAAAACGCTTGGAATTTCAGCAGAGCTGCTAATCAATGATTATAAACTAGTGTCGAGTCAAGGCTCAAATGATGGGTAAGGCGGTAATAGATTTTGAGCCAGGTTAAGGCAAAAAAACTTTACATAGCCTTAATGGAACGATTTTTTAACGCAGAGATGGCTCAAAAGATACACCGGATTATCCACAGGCTGAGCTTTGACTTGACACTAACAAACTAACCTTACGGGTGGGCTGCCACCCATACCTCACCATCTTCAAAAATTTCCTTTTTCCAAATTGGAACTGTTTCTTTAAGCGTATCAATAATAAACTGGCAAGCTTCAAATCCTGCTCCACGGTGAGCGGTAGCAACGGCTATTACTACAGGCACTTCCCCAATTTGCATTACCCCTGTTCTGTGGTGAACTGCCACTTTTAAAATAGGCCACTTGGTTTTAGCCAACTTTACGATTTTGGCAAGCTCTTTGGTAGCCATTGGCTCATAAGCTTCAAATTCTAATTTTAGCACTTTCTTCCCTTTAGTAGCGTTTCGAACAGTACCAATAAACACATTCACAGCTCCACCCTCAGGTGCTTCCACCGACTTTATAATGGCTTGGGCATTTAAGGGTTTGTCCGCAACTAAAACTGATTCCATTTATTTATAATTAGTAATTGCTGATTGACAATTGAACATTGATCATTGCTAATTATTTCACCCTCCACTTACAGGCGGTATCAATGCAATTTCGTCAGTTGATTTTAATGTTTGATCATCTTCTGCATATTCACTATTAACAGCAATAAGCAAAGAGTTAAGCCCTTTAATTTTGGGGTAAGTCGTCATCATAAAGGTTTTAAGTTGTCCCACTGATTCAAGCACTTCTTCAATCTCAAGAATAGGTGACCCCACTATTTCACGTGTTATACCAAATAGTTTTACTGTAATCATTTTTTCTTCCAAAAATTAACGTCATTGCGAACGTAGTGAAGCAATCTCAATATTGAATATAGATTGCTTCACTACGTTCGCAATGACGGTTTAATACGCTCTCCCTTTCCAATACACTTTGCCTGGCCACAAATAATACACAACCGAGACCAACGAAAATACCATCGCAAATAGTTCCGTTACAAAGCTATCGAATAAAGAGACTTTCTCCTTTAGTTTTTTTGCAGATATATAGCTGAAAATATATTTTAACCCCCACTTAATAAACCACAACCCAACGCCCAATAATGGATTTATTATTATGAGGATAATTACTGCTGGCATATAAAAGGCTTGAATAAGCAAAATTCCTACTAATTGAAAAGGCAATTCAAAAGCACCTCGCATCCATCTTTTTCGCTGGATGAGTAATTCTAGTATAGATTTTTGAGGAGCACTTTTATTAAGTACT
>CAZZML010000349.1:0-3876 GCA_964654735.1 uncultured Roseivirgaceae bacterium
AATACAGCTAAAATGCTTATATATTCCACTAAAACCGCCCCTGCAAGTCATTCCGAAGGAATCTTGACCATGTAGCCTGTTACTATAAGCGGCAAAGATTTCTCCGTTGCACTACGAAATGACATTCTTTAAGTTTTTAGCAAATAGCAACATGTCCATATTAGATAATACAAAAATGCTGTTCTAGTTCGAACTTAGCCCAAAAATTTAATTCTGGAATATTTAAAAGAAGCTATCAATAACCAAAGACAAGGAAAAGAAATTAAGCCACAGAAAAAGCCCTTGTTTATTCCTCTAGAATTAAAATCTGCCATTGAAAGCGATACCACTCTAAAAGAAGCTTTCGAGTTACTTAGTCTTGGAAAAAAACGAGACTATACCGAATATATATCAGAAGCCAAACGCGATGAAACCAAGCAAAAAAGGTTGACTAAAATTATTCCTATGGTTAATGCTGGTGTTGGGTTAAATGACAAGTATAAAAAGTAAAGAGAGTTTTGTTAATCAAAAGATGTCCACCACTTGCTTGTGGGGTACTGTGTTCCACCCACAATTACAGGTTCACCAATTTTAGGCGTAGTAACAGGCATATTTAATTCCAGTGCTTTCTTTGTTACTCTTTCCACGGGGTCAGTCCAATCATGAAAAGCCAGTGTAAACGCACCCCAATGGATGGGCATAAAGAGTTTACTTTGCAAATCAACTGCCGCTTGGGCGGTTTCTTCGGGCATCATATGTATAGCATGCCAATCTTGGTTGTACTGGCCACACTCCATCATCGAAATATCAAAAGGGCCATATTTGTTGCCAATTTCTTTAAAATGAGGGCCATAGCCTCCATCTCCACTAAAATAGATATTTTCTTTTTCGCCTTTTATTACCCACGATGCCCATAGGGTTTTGTTTCTATCCAATATGCCTCTGCCCGAAAAATGCCTTGCAGGGGTACAAACCAGTTCAATTTGGTCAAACATAATGGCATCCCACCAGTTTAGCTGGTACACATTTTCTTCGGGTACTCCCCAGTCTATTAAATGGTTGCCAACGCCCAATGGTGTATAAAACCGGCCTACTTTATCTTTTAGTTTTTGAATGGAGCCATAATCTAAATGGTCGTAATGATCGTGCGAAAATATAACAGCATCTATAAAAGGTAATTTCTCAATTTCGATGGGAAGTTCCTTGGAGTACCTTTTACCTCCCATAAATGCAATGGGTGATGGAGAAGATCCAAACATAGGATCAAGTAGAATCTTTTTACCATCAAGCTCAAGCAAAAATGTAGAATGCCCAAACCAGGTTAATTGAGTTATATTAGCTTCGTGGTTTACGATTTCTAACGAATCAATTTTATCGACCTGTATGTTTTCGTTTGGTGTGCGCTCAGGTTGCGGGTTCAGCATCTTTTTTAATACGTCCCACAAGTGAATATCCATTACCGTGCGTGTTTCGTTTACAAACCTGCCGCTTTTATAATGGTTGGTTTTAGCATACACCAGCTTCTGCTCTTTGCTTGGGCTTTTGCCAAACTGCGGGCTTAAGTTTATAAATAGTGTAGCTCCAATGAGCGTAACGATGATTATTCCTGCTATGGTAATTCCAATCATTTTTAGTAAGCGCTTAATTATTTGCATTGATGAATTAATTTTTCAAAAGATACCCTTTTCAAGAGTCGTAATACCTTTGCAAAATATTGTAAGGCTTGCTTTAAAATCTAAAAAACCACTACTTGATATACATTATCACCCACATTGGTTAGGGGCTGGAAATAAGTGTTGTTAAACACTTTGTATTCCACACCTTCCACTTTTTCGGATTTCGCACCCTCGGGTAACGACTTTACTACTGCGCCATTAGGAGCGGTTACTACTCGATACCCATCATCTGATTTTGAGTAAAATACACCTGTTGAGTAATAATAATCATCCCCTCCAACAGTAATCGTTTGCGCATCTTTAGGTAGTTCTTGAACTAATTCAGGAGGAGCTTCTTCCATAGAAACCACCTGGTACATGTTTTCACCATTTTGAGCTAAAGGTTGGAAATAAGTGTTATTATAAAGCACATATTTATTCCCGTCAATTTCAAGTTCTTCGCCACCTTCAGGAATGTTGGTTACTACAGCTCCGTCTGGTGCAGGAATTACCTTATAGCTGTCTTTTGTTTTTTCATAAAAAGCACCACCAAAATAATAGTAAGTATCATCATTGAGTTGTATTGTTTCTACACCTTCGGGCATTGTGTTTACTACAATATTTGTAGGAGGATTTACCACAGTATAACCACCAGATGACTGCATATAATATACGCCATTATCATAATAATAAGGTTGGTTGTTAACTGAAACAATAACGGCTGTTACGGTTACGGTTGCTACAAAAAACCCAAAAGGATGCCAGTACGACCCATAATAATAGGGGTGGTAAGGGTGGTAATAGTAAGGGTAATACCCACGATGCCCATTATAATACCTGTTATGGTGATTATGGTTTACCCGTACATTAACATTGGTGCTTCTATCAATATTAACTTTATTATTGGAATTTCTATCTCCTGCTCTCGTTCCTTTTTTATCTCCTGCTCTATTTTTTGTGTTTTTATCTCCGTTTTTGATGTTGGCAGCCTTGTCGCCTCCTTTATTGCTTCCACTCCCTCTATCCACATTGCTCGGCTTTTGTCTATCATTGGTGCCTTTATTACGATTATATTCAGGTCTTTTATGCTCTGTGTCAGGTTTTGTACGTTGTTGAGTTTGAGGTCTTGTAGTAGAGCGGTTTGCCCCTCCATTGATAGAGCGGCTGCCTCCACCTCTATTTCCGCCTCCACCTGCCAACCCATGACGCATACGCTGTGCTTCAATATCTGTTGCCATTAAGGCAAAAACAACCATTAGTGTATAAATTACATTCTTCATTTTGCCTTATTTTTTAGGTTGTAAACTGGTTTTTATGGCTCCTTCGGGTGCTTCAAATTCGAATAGTAAATCAGGTAACTTTGGATTTAATTTCCAATTTGAAAAGGTGGCTTCATAGTGATTTCTTTTCTGATCTCCTTCAATAAAAATGACCATTTTAGCGGGCAACTGGGTATTGCCATCAACCCAAACCTGTAAAGTTGAGTTTTTATTATATGCCGATAGGGTATGCATTTTCTGGTCTCCAATTTGTGTTTCTCCCCAATATAAGAGTTTATCAAAATTGGATAGTATATCATCTGTTAAGCTCGGGTAAAAGAAATCTGCTGCAGGAAAATCAATTCCATATTTATCGTGTATCGCATCAATTACTTTCAATATATTTGACGGAGCCTCCATTTTATCATAGGTGTTATTGGTATAGGAATAATAGGCAAAGCTGCTGCCATTATACCAATAGCTTTTTTCTCCTTTGGTGCCTATCGTATGAATATGCATTTTATTGGGCCCTCGCATATATACATCGTGTTCGTTAGTTATCTCATTGGGTTCGCCTTCTTTGTCTTGTTTTGTATTAATGGTGTTAAGGGTATAACTAACTGACTCCAATTCACCAATCCTTGAGCTTAGGCTATCCAACACTTCCACCGCACGAACATCATAAATGCCAGAATCTTCAACTGCCAAGTTAGAACATGACCAAGCAATTAGACTTATTGCGGCCAAGTATATTAATCTCTTCATATAAGTGGTATTTTAGTTATTTGTGAAATAAAAAACAAGATATAAACATAACTATAATTAACGCAAAATCAGACCTTCATTAAGGTTCTTAATAAAAACTATTTAGTGCCTGTAAGAAAACAGACGATTTTTACAAAATGAAATCTTATTGATGAGATTTTTCATTGTTACTACTCAGCTAACTACATGTAATAGATTTTAACTCTAATCGAATAAAA
>CAZZML010000350.1:0-3874 GCA_964654735.1 uncultured Roseivirgaceae bacterium
CGGAATAAAAAATAGGATAATTTGGAACCTCTTTATACAAATCCGTCAATGGTAGTCAGGAGCATTTCGCGCAGTTTAGAATAAACTCTCATAATACGAATATTAACTTGTCGTGCTCTTTTACTTTTTAATACCCTTGAAAGCATCAGAACACCATGTTCAGAAAATACCATTGGCAAATAACGGGAGCCTCCTCTGTTTGAGGTCACAAATTGTGACCTCAAACTTGAGAATTCATCTTTGGTGAGAACAAACATAAAATCATCTGGAAAGCTTTCTATGTTACGCTTTACTTGCTGCTTTAATACTTTTGTTTCTACTCCATAAAGTTCTGCCAAATCACTATCCAACATCACCTTTGTTGATCGAATCAAGTATATTTTACTTGAAATAACTTCATCTGGAATTGAAACTTCTTTACTCATCGACCATCAGTATTACTCCCCATACGGCACCCAAATGTTTTTAATCTCGGTAGCGTGTCTTAAAAAGTCTTGGGCATTAACATGTTTGGGGTTAAACCAATCTCGGTTTTTACCAAAATTCACCCAGGTACGTTTCATATTTTCTGCCGCAGCATTTTGCACCATGGAGCTTCCTTCTTTAGAGCCAAAATACCAAAGCCCGTCCACATCATCGTGGTTAGCAAGCACTTTAGCTAATCCTTCTTTATCACCCGTGATAATATTTATTACACCACTCGGCACATCCGAAGTTTCTAACACCTGGTATAAATCAGTGGCAGAAAGTGGAGCCGTTTCTGATGGAATAGCCACCACCGTATTGCCCATAGCAATTAATGGCATAACCGTAGAAACAAACCCTAACAACGGAGCTTCATTAGGGCAAACAACGCCCATAACTCCAATAGGTTCTTTCATTGCCAATGTTACATTACGGTGTGGAGTGGCGTGTACACTGCTATCGTATTTATCGGCATAGGCCGCATAGGTAAACAGGCAGTCAATAGAGGTCTTCACCTCTTGCATCGATTTTTTGGTAGATTGGTTAAGTGCAGACGAAAGTCGTTCGGCAAATTCAGTTGCCCTTGCTTCCAAATTTTCCGCCATATAATAAATGATTTGAGCACGTGTATGTTCTGTTGTTCCAGCCCATTTGTTGGCTGCATGCGCTGCTTCTACTGCATTCCGAATGTCTTTTCTATTTCCTTCACCCACTTCACCAATTACATTGCCTTTGGTGTCTAACACATTTCTGTTATAACCACCATCGGGTCGTTTTTGCTTGCCTCCTACATAAAACTTAGCTGTTTTATCGAGAGATGGAATACCATTTGCGCCACTAGGCAATTTCTCGGTTAGCTTTTTCGTTTCAGGAGCCATTTTAAATTCATCTTCCACTTTCAACTTTACGTATTCATAAAGTCCTTCCAACCCGCCTTCTCTGCCAAAACCGGATTCTCGGTAACCTCCAAAACCAGAAGCCGCATCAAATATATTGGTGCAGTTAATCCAGATAGTGCCAGCTTTTACTTTTGGGGCAATATCCAAAGCGAGATTTATATTTTCCGTCCATAAACTGGCTGCCAAGCCATAACGGGTATTATTAGCAAGTTTCACAGCCTCAGCAGGAGTTCTAAAACTCATTGCAACCAGTACTGGGCCAAATATTTCTTCTTGTGCTATTACCGAAGCGGGTGCTACATTGGTAAATAAGGTTGGAGGATAAAAACATCCTTCACTTGGGCACTCCCAAGAGGGTTGCCATAATTCAGCTCCTTCGTCAACACCCTTTTGCACCAACTCTTCAATCGTTTTAAGCTGAACAGGAGCTACAATGGCTCCAATGTCAATGCATTTATCTAATGCATTTCCAATACGAAGCGATTCCATCCGTTTGCGAATTTTATCATACAGCTTATCAGCAACACTTTCTTGCACCAATAGTCTTGAACCTGCACAGCATACTTGTCCTTGGTTAAACCAAATAGCATCAACCACTCCTTCCACCACGCTATCAAGGTCGGCATCTTCGAACACAATAAATGGTGATTTACCTCCCAATTCTAGCGATAATTTCTTCTCAGTACCTGAAGCTGCTCTTCTAATAATTCTACCTACTTCAGTAGAACCTGTGAATGCAATTTTCTTAATGCCAGGGTGATCTACCATGGCAGCACCGGTTCCACCTTCGCCTGTAATAATATTTACAACTCCAGCAGGCAATCCCACTTTTTCGCAAATTTCTGCAAATAGAATGGCTGTTAATGAAGTAAATTCTGCCGGCTTTAATATCACGGTGTTGCCCATTGCCAGTGCAGGGGCAATTTTCCAGCTAAGCATCAACATAGGAAAGTTCCAAGGCACAATTTGCCCAACAACACCAATCTCTTTATAGTCAGGTAATTTCTCTTCTTGAATTTGCGCCCAACCTGCATGGTGGTAAAAGTGGCGAGCTACCAATGGAATATCAATGTCTCGAGTTTCACGAATAGGCTTTCCGTTATCCATCGACTCTAATACGGCAAACAACCTTGCGTGCTTTTGAATTTGACGGGCAATCGCATATAAATACCTCGCCCGGCCATGGCCACCCAGTTTAACCCATCCTTTGAGTGCTTTATCAGCAGCTTTTACAGCATCATCTACGTCTTCTTTATTAGAGACAGGAATGGAAGCGAGTTTTTCCTGCGAACATGGATTAAGGCTATCCATATATTTTTTAGACTTGGGAGCCACCCATTTACCATTGATAAATTGCTTAAAATTAGGCTTATGGTTATTTAACCATTGCATCGTCAAGTCTTTAGATTCTGGAGCTGGTCCGTATTCCATTGATTCAAAAATTGAAGCTACACTCATTTTATTTTATTAAGCTACTGGGTGTCTGTAACTAGCAGAATATCTACCCGTAGTAAAATGTTCTAATTGTCTTTCTATATCGCCTAGCAAACTGCTGGCACCAAATCTAAACAGATGATTGTTCAACCACTCATTGCCTAGCTCTTCTTTAATAAGAATAAGCCAGATGATAGCATCTTTGGCTTTGCTAATTCCTCCGGCAGGTTTAAAGCCTACCTTAAACCCTGTTCTTTCATAATAATCACGAATGGCTCGTGCCATTACTAAACTTACAGGTAAGGTGGCATTCACGCTTTCTTTTCCCGTACTCGTTTTAATAAAATCGGCACCTGCCATCATACATATCTGGCTTGCCTTGCCCACATTCGTTAATGTAGCCAATTCGCCTGTTGCTAAAATAGTTTTTAGGTGGGCATCTCCACAAGCTTCTCTAAATACTTTTACTTCGTTGTAAAGTGCTTTCCAATTACCTGTAAGTACGTTTGCTCTGCTAATAACAATGTCTATTTCAGTTGCACCCGCAGCTACTGAAGCTTTAATCTCTTCTATTTTTTGGGCGCTAGTAATTTGTCCTGCAGGGAAACCTGTTGAAACCACAGCCACTGGAATGCCACTTCCTTCTAGAGATTTTAAAGCAGCAGGAATAAGGTTATGATATACACAAACAGCTCCAGTAGTTATGGGTTCGTCAAACTCTAATGCCTGTAAAATATCTTCTCTAACTGGCTGCCGTGCTTTAGCACATAATCGAGCCACATTGCCATCAGTATCATCCCCGGCAAGCGTAGTTAAATCTATGCAGGTAACAGCTCTCAGTAACCAGGCGGCTTGCCATTCTTTTTTAACCGTTCGCCTTGTGCCCATTGTGGCAGCCCGTCTTTCAACGGCACTCCTGTTTATTTTTATTCTATTGATGAGGCTCATATCCAACTCCGTACCCGGATTACGTTGAATATGGCTTTTAGCAGAATCTTTTCCCATAATTATTTTACCTACCTCGATTTCTTAAAAAATAAAACCAAGAGTGTAAAAATAAGGTAATACCAGTTTAA
>CAZZML010000351.1:0-3858 GCA_964654735.1 uncultured Roseivirgaceae bacterium
TTCGCAATGACGTTTCTTTTGTGAATGATGTTAACTAGAAAACTATGAAAATAATAACCCGCTACGTAGAAGATGAATTATATATTGCCGAAAATGAAAATGGCAATACAATACATATTGATATGCGTAACGCGGAGGACAAGCAAAGTCTTGCTCCTGTTGAAATGATGTTAGCTTCCATTGCAGGTTGTGCTGCTGTGGATATTGTATCTATGCTTAAGAAAAAGCGTAAAACATTCATCGATTTAAAAATTGAAACCACAGGCATTCGTAGAGAGGAACACCCTCGTGGATTAACTCATATAACCTCAAAATATACTTTAATTTCGCCTGATACCAATTTGGAAACTTTTGAAAAAGTGGCCAAACTTGCTACGGATAAATATTGCTCGGCTGCTGCTTCGGTAAGTGCAGAAATTGAGGTTGAATGTGAAGTGTTTGAGAGCAAATAGTAATTTTCTTATAATATGAAACCTTCAAGGTCTCTTTCTAATCTTATAAAGACCTTGAAGGTTTTTTACAAGTTTAATACCCACCATAAAACTTTCGTAAAAACCATTCAGCGGTAGCTATTAATAAAAGTAGCCCAAAAATCCATTTAAAATTTAGTAGAGGTTCATCTTTTCGCGTAGAATGAATGGTAGAAACAGGCTTTAATTCTTCTATCTTATTATTAAAAGCACTAATGTTCGCAAATGAATAGAATGATCCGTTTGATTTGAGTGCCATTTTTTGAAGCAAATCAAAATCGGCTGTTGGGTTTAGCAGTTCTAAATTAAGAGACTTAACAACAAACTGGCCTTTAGAACTATACATTTTATCCTCAATGGTAGTTTGGGCATTATAACTGTAAACTCCTTCCTGTAGGCTGCTTACTTTAAATACTGAATTTGGACTAAGTGGAACATAAGAAAATTTCTTTATATAACCATTCTCTCCTTTGAGTTCTAACTCTACTTTATTTCCAGTAATTTGCTCAAACAACGCATTATACTCCTGTGTATCGAAAAGCACATCTTCGCCTTTTTCATACACCGTTTTTTGAGGAGCCACATAAAATCGTTTTTTGCGCTGATCGGCACTTAAATATTGTACCGTTTTAGAAATAAGTTCGTCATAATATTGGTGAGATTGAGTCAGTCGGTATTCATCCAATTTCCATTTCCAACTATTGGTTCCTAATAATACACCTAAACTAGTTTCATTGTTTTTAGTAAAAAATAAAAGAGGTTTTTCAGTAGTAACGCTCCCAATTTGTTGGTTTAGAAAAGCCTTAGCCAAAGGATCATTATAATGTATGCCATAAGGAGTTGTAATGGGAGGCAAGTCAGAGACCCAGCTCAAAAAGCCATCACTTATATTAAAATTATCGAAACCGACATTAACTATGGGTTTTACTAAATCAGACTTATTAAACCCCGACCCAGAAACGGTAAAAGATAAATTCGTTTGCAAAAACCTTACATCGTTACTTCCTCCAATAATCATCCATTTTGCAACAGCAGAGTTAATAAATTTATCCTTATCCTGCTTATTAGTCTTAGTACTTGGATATTGATGGGCAATTACTAAGTCATAGTCTAACGTTTTTGGCAAATTATATACTATATCAACTTTATAATACTCGTTCTTTTCAATAGACGATTTTATGGCTTTAATATCAGGGTGAGGAGAAGCAGCAATAATTAGAATCCTCTTTTGTGCATCTATTACATCGAAATAAATAGTGTGCTGATTATTTAGTTTTGTAAATTCACCCTCAATGGAAACAAGTTCAACGGTTAGCGACTGTTTGCCATTACCCGTAATTGGTATTGAAATTATTGTTTTGTTTAATAATTGGTTGGGATTAAAAATAACTTTTTTGCTGGAAAGCAGCTTTCCCCTGCTCCTGATTTTTAGCTCGGTAGAAGCATTTTTAAAACCTGTATTTAAAGAATGAATTTCCAACATCAAGCTATTTCCTTCAAACACCGTAGCATTATGAATTACCTGAGTAACAGCTAAATCCTTAATTTTAGAAGTATCGCCAATGCCAATGGTGTAAATGGGGTACTGGGTAGAAATAGCCAAAGGCGAGTAGCCCTGATTAAAAATCCCGTCTGTAAAAAGTACCATACCTCCCACATTAAAATTATCATAATCTCTTTTAATACTGTTCAACTGATTGGATAAGTCAGTCGTATTTCGATTAAATTCTAATGAGCCAATCTTGCTAACCGTGTTGCCTTCAAGCCCAACTACTGAAACGTCATAGCCTTGGCGGCTGAGCTTGGTTTCAACTTGAGTTAGTGCTGCTTTTACTTCAGATTGTAATTTTGAGTTATTTGAAACAGTTGATGTTGAGTTGTCAACGGCTATAATAAATAGTGGTTTTTGATATTGGTTGGTAATTTTATTCAGATAAGGTTCGAGTAGCAAAAAACACAGTAAAGAAACCAGTAGCCATCGTAACCCTGCTAAACCATAATTTAACTGATTTGACCAGGGAGCCTTTTTAGTATATTGAATCCACGCATAAACTCCACCTATTATTATACAGAAGAATATCCACCAGAAAGAATATGAGAGGGAAAGATTGGTCATAATTTACAATTATCAAGTAGCAATTATCAAAATAATAAGTCGCTTCAACGTGAATTAAAATGTAAGTACCGATTTACCCATTGTGCCGCCCTTTTTCATATCGTCTAAGGCAGTAATTACCTCAGAAAAAGGGCGCACACTGCCTACAATTGGAATTATATGAAATGATTTTACAAATTCTACCATCCGCACAAATTCTTTATCATTGCCCATCGTAGTACCAATAACAGAAAGCTGGCGCCAAAACATGGTGTATAAATCAATGGTTGCCGGCAGGCCATTAGTAGCACCGTAAAACACCAAACGACCTTTGGTGTTTAAGAGTTTTATTAATTGCCCAAACTGATTGCCTCCGGCACTATCAATAATTACATCAAATCCTCCATGCCTTCTTTTTACATTCTTATACCAATCTTTTTCGGTGTAATCAAACCCCTCTCTGGCTCCTTTTTCTTTGGCTAATTTAATATTGTCTTTATTGCTCGAAGTTACATAAGTATCCGCTCCAACCGTAATTGAAAATAATGCCGCCATTTGCGCCACACCTCCACCAAACCCTGAAATAAGCACTTTGGCTCCTTTTTGAACTCCTCCTTTGGTAAAACAAGCTCGATAGGCTGTAAGCGCAGATAAAGGAATGGCTCCCGCTTCTGGGTCGGTTAAATGCCTGGGTTTTTCCACTAATCGATCGAGGCCGGCAATAATGTATTCGGCTAAGGTACCATCTTTCGGAAGACCCAATACGTGATAACCTTCTTGCTGTGCCTCGTCATCTTCACCCCAATTATTATTTGGATTAATAATTACCTTTTTCCCAACCCAAGGAGATTCTGCTTGCCCTCCAACTTCCACCACTTCGCCAACACCATCTGAACCTAAAGTAACTCCAGGTATAATACTTGGGTATTTCCCTTCCCTAATCCATTGATCTCTCCGGTTTAGGCTAGCCGCAGTAATTTTTATTAATGCTTCTCCCTCTTGAGGTGTTGGAATTTCTTTTTCCTGAATTTTAAATGATAAATCGGATTGTATAACGAGTGCTTTCATGAATTTGATTAATGAATTATTGGTTATCACCTAGATTGAGCGATTCTCTGAAGCGATAAGCACTAATGTACTGAGTTAAAAAGACTTCCAAAAATACTCACAACACCTTCTAGGTGTTCCTGTGTTTTTTGTTCCCGAAAATTATCGGGATTACTCTCAGTCTCTTAGCACTGGTCACGTCCTGAAATAGGTTGACTAAAAAATAAATAAAAAGTCAACCTAAAT
>CAZZML010000352.1:0-3856 GCA_964654735.1 uncultured Roseivirgaceae bacterium
TTAGATAATTATTTAGACTAGTAAATAAACAAAAAAAAACAGGTTCCTTTGATATATGATGCGAAGTGATTTTCTTCGCATCATATTTAGTTATTGGCACCTAACAAATTTGCCATAGCTAGCTTTTTTAAATTTAAATTCGTGATTATGGGTGACAATGTAGCAAAAAACAGATATTCAGACGCTGAACTAAAAGAATTTGAAGATTTGATCAAATCGAAAATTGAAGCTGCTGAAAACGAATTAAAGATTCTTAAAAACTCTTTAAGTAAAAGTGGAGACTCGGGGACAGATGCAACTGCTGCTACTTCTAAAGTATTGGAAGATGGTGCAGATACAGCAGAGAAAGAGAATATGAATCAATTGGCCGCTCGCCAACAAAAATTTCTTAACAACCTCAAAAATGCCTTAATTCGTATTAAAAACGGCACTTATGGTATTTGTAGAGAAACGGGTAAGTTAATTTCAAAAGATAGATTAAGAGCGGTTCCTCATACTACACTTTCGATTGATGCTAAGCTAAACGAAAAGAAATAATTGGATTTCCTTCAAAATCATATTGAGGCACTCATATTCTGTGCACCAACACCTTTGAAGGAAGCCGAAATAAAAAACTGCTTAACCGAAATGTTTGAAGCAGATGTACCTACAAAAGATATTGCAAGTGCAATTAATGGTATTGAGGGAAAATTTAAACAAGAACAATTTTCATTTGAATTAGTTCGATCGGGGGGAGGCTACCAATTTTTAACTAAACCCGCCTACCAAGCCAGTATTGGTATTATGCTCAAACAACAGTCTAAAAGGCGTTTATCTACTTCTGCCTTAGAAACCCTATCGATTATTGCCTATAAACAGCCAGTTACTAGGCTTAATATGGAGCAAATACGTGGTGTAAATTGCGATTATTCGGTTAATCGATTATTGGATAAAGGCCTTATAGAAATTAAAGGGAAAGCTGAAACTGTAGGTCGTCCTATATTATATGGTACTTCGAGCCAGTTTATGGACTATTTCGGAATTAATGATATTGCTGAATTGCCAACCCCCAAAGATTTTGCTCAAAACGAAAATGAAATAGGCGAAAAAAAAGAATGAAAGTTTGAAGTCGGAAGTTCGAAGAAAAAAACTTCTAGCTTCTGACTTCAGCCTTCTATATCTTTGCAGCATGTCAAAAACACCACTCTCTCCAAAAAAAGAGCCGAAAGCCAGCCTGTCCGGCAGGCAGGGGACTCGCCTTAATAAATACATTGCTAATGCAGGAGTTTGCTCTCGAAGAGAGGCCGACAACCTTATTGCTGATGGCAAAATAAAAATAAATGGTAATCTCATAACGGAAATGGGACATAAAGTGTTCCCAAACGATAAGGTAGTGTATAACGGCAAGCAACTACAGGGAGAGAAATTAGTATATGTGCTACTAAATAAGCCAAGAGATTTTATCACTACTACCAGTGATCCACAAGGAAGGCGAACTGTAATGGATTTGGTAAAAACGGCTGGAGACGAACGAATTTTTCCGGTAGGAAGGTTAGATAGAAACACCACCGGCTTACTCCTACTTACCAATGATGGTGATTTAACGAAGGTATTAAGCCATCCTTCGCATAATGTAAAAAAGATTTACAAAGCCACCTTAGATAAACCCTTAACCAAGAAAGACTTTGAGTCGATAAAGGCTGGTTTTACGCTAGATGATGGGCCAGTAGTATTAGATGATATTGCCTATACTTCGGCTTCGGGCTTAGAAATTGGTGTGGAAATACACCTAGGCAGAAACCGAATTGTTCGAAGAATTTTTGAGCATTTTGAGTATGAAGTAAAGCACCTCGACCGGGTTGTTTTTGCAGACCTTACCAAAAAAGACTTGCCTCGTGGCAAATGGAGATTTCTTTCTCCAAAGGAAATTGGTCTCCTAAAAAAGAGAAAATAATTTCTTGCTTATGAACAGGTAGTTGTTCGATTCCGTACAAGTGAAACTTATTTTATGCCGTTTTAGAGCTATGGGGGCATTGGTATGCTCTTTGTTCTTAGGGTTTGCTGCTTAACCTGAAAGCCCATGCCTAATGATGCACCAACCTTATAAACTAATCTTCGTTGCTTTCTTCTTCCTTCTAATGTCGTGCAAGGAAGAGCCTCCATTACTACTAAATGAGGGAGAGTTGGTAAACGAAGTGCATGAAAATAACATAGGTAAAGTTCTCTTTATGAACGATTGGATACCAATAGACAGTTTTTCCGAAAGGGATTTTAAAGATCACCTAACACTTTCAAACACTTCTGATTTTGCTTTTAGAATGTTTTTAGGTAAAACCTTAACTTATTATCTTAATCAATTAGAGCCAGATTTACCTGTCAGAGAATTATGCGATAAGGGGAATTTTCAATTAACTTTTTTTGTAGATAATAAGGAAATTTACCAATATAACCTCCAAACAGGGGCAGGTTCCTGCGAATATAAAAATTCGGCTACAGCTTACGGTATTCCCTTGGTAAACAAAAACGACCCAGATCATTGGGGCCGTTTTTTATGGGCAAAATTTATGAAAAAAGGAGGTGGTCAAGAAGCTCTTTCCGGTAATAGTCATCAATTAAAAATTGAGGTTCGTCCATATATTGAACATAATCAGTTAAAAGTGGGAGAAATAATTGCTCAAGGAGAAGTAACATTATCTATGGTAGAAAAAGAAGTTGAAGAATCTCAAGTTTCTATCCAACAAATACAACCAACAGATAAATGGACATTATCTGATGCGGCTTATGACACAACCATCATTAGGCGGCTTAATCGAAAAATTGCTCAAAACTATTTTAAGAATATAACGAGTATAATTATTATCAAAGAGAATAAATTACTGATTGAAGAGTATTTTAATGGAGCAAATAGAAACACCTTGCACGACACTCGTTCTGTTGGCAAAACCTTGGCATCCACTATTACTGGAATTGCTATGGGCGAAGGGTATATTAAAAATGAAAACCAAACCTTAGATGATTTCTACAACCTAAGTACTTATAAAAACTATACTGTAAAGAAAGAAAAAGTATCATTAAAGAATTTATTAACCATGAGTTCTGGGTTCGAAGGCTCAGACATGAACCCAAACTCACCAGGCAATGAAGAAAACATGTATCCAACTTCCGATTGGGTAAAGTTTGCATTAGACCTGCCAATGGATAAAAACAAAACAATTGGGAAGGATTGGGATTATTTTACAGCCGGAGCTATCATTTTGGGCGATATTCTTGACAAAACTGTTCCAAAAGGATTAGAAAAATATGCTGACGAAAAATTATTTAAACCTTTGGATATAACCAACTATAAATGGCAATTCACACCTAGCAACGTCCCTAATACTGCTGGTGGGTTTCAAATGAACAGTTTAGACAATGCCCGCTATGGACAATTATATCTTAATAATGGCGTTTATAATGAAAAACAAATAATTCCTCAAACTTGGGTAAAATCAAGCCTTACCAAGCAAATAGAGTTGCCAAAAAAGAAACATGAATTTTATGGATATTTATTTTGGAATAAAAGGTATAACGTAAAAAACACAGAGGTTGAAACCTATTATGCAAGTGGGAATGGAGGGAATAAAATAATGATTTTTAATGAGTTGGATATTGTGGTTGTAATAACTGCAACAGCTTATGGGCAGCCATATATGCACCTCCAAATAAATGAAATTATGGAGCAATATCTGCTTCCTGCTATCCTAGGAATATAGCTCTTCCTTATCATTCCTCAGGTGGCAGGAATTTGAAATGAACAATATCAAAAGACAAATAATTGATTTATAGGGCTAAGTTCTAATTAGAACAGCATTTTTGTATTATCTAAAAAGGACATGTT
>CAZZML010000353.1:0-3855 GCA_964654735.1 uncultured Roseivirgaceae bacterium
CTCTGGTTTAGTGGGGATAGGGATAGAACGTGGCATTATTCGATTTTTATATGGTCGACCATTAGAAACTTTACTGGCCACTTTTGGCGTCAGTTTATTTTTGCAACAAACGGTAAGATCAATATTCTCTCCTTTAAATCGCAGTGTGATAACACCGGAATGGATGAGTGGGTCTTTATATATTAATGATTTTTTATCATTTACTTGGAATCGTTTATATATTTTGGTTTTTTGCTTCTTTGTCTTTGCTTTTTTATTACAAATACTTAAACGGACACGTTTAGGGTTAGAGGTTCGCGCCGTTTCGCAAAACCGTAATATGGCAAAGGCCATGGGTATACCCACAGCCAGAGTGGATGCTATGACTTTTGGTCTGGGTTCTGGTGTTGCCGGAATTGCCGGGGTGGCTTTAAGTCAAATTACTAATGTTGGACCCAATTTAGGGCAATCTTACATAGTTGATTCTTTTATGGTCGTAGTTTTTGGTGGCGTAGGTAATTTATGGGGAACTTTAGTTGCCGGATTTTCATTAGGAATAGCAAATAAAGTATTGGAACCATTTGCTGGAGCAGTACTCGCTAAAATTTTGGTGTTGGTATTTATTATTTTATTTATTCAGAAACGTCCGCGTGGATTATTTCCACAAAAAGGCCGTGCGGCGGAGTCATAAGATGTTACTGAAATTATTAGGAAATGATAAAGAAAGTCGCTGGGTGATATGTATTTTGGCTGTTATAACATTGGTAATTCCTTTATGTAATTTGAGTTTTGCTACGGGCTCAATAATGCATTTTTCTGCGTATACGGTTACTTTAATTGGAAAGTATTTAACTTTTGCTTTATTAGCGTTATCACTGGATTTAGTTTGGGGATATTGTGGTATTTTGGTATTAGGGCAGGGGGCTTTTTTTGCCCTGGGTGGTTATGCCATGGGCATGTATCTAATGCGACAAATAGGTGACCGAGGAGTTTATGGGAATCCTGAATTGCCGGATTTTATGGTTTTTTTGAATTGGAAAGAATTACCCTGGTATTGGCAAGGCTTTGATAATTTTCCTTTTGCCATGTTGATGGTGGTCGTGGTACCCGCTATTTTAGCCTTTGTCTTCGGTTGGTTAACTTTCCGCTCTCGAGTAACAGGAGTCTATCTTTCTATTATCAGTCAAGCATTAACTTATGCTTTATTGTTAGCTTTTTTTAGAAATGAAATGGGCTTTGGAGGTAATAATGGATTAACAGATTTTAAAGACATACTGGGTTTTAATTTGCAATCAGAGGCAGTGAGGGCCATTTTATTAATGCTTTCTGGTTTACTATTGATTATGGCTTTCCTTGTTTGTAGTTGGTTGGTAAAAACGCGTTTAGGGCGAGTGGTTACAGCGATTCGTGATCAGGAATCACGTGTTCGATTTTTGGGGTATCGGGTAGAAATGTTCAAATTATGGGTGTTTGTTTTTTCTGCCATGTTGGCCGGATTAGCTGGGGCATTATATGTCCCTCAAGTGGGCATTATAAACCCCAGTGAATTTTCCCCATTAATTTCATTGGAAATTGTGGTGTGGGTGGCTGTTGGTGGACGAGGTTCTCTTTACGGTGCAATTATTGGCGCCATTCTAGTTAATTTTGGAAAAACAGTGATGACAGGATTATTACCCGAAATTTGGCTGTTTACTTTGGGTGCAGTCTTTATTTTAGTAACCATCTTTATGCCTGATGGTTTAGTTGGCTTGTGGAAGCAAGTAAGACAGGAGAAAACCCATGCATAATAGTGCTGAAAAACCAATAATTAATAGGTATCAGACCTTTGGCATTGTGGGACGTCCTGTAATTCAAGGTAATCTTGATGTATCACATGGTACTGTCCTCTATATGGAGGATGTCAGTGTTAGCTTTGATGGGTTTAAGGCCTTAAATAACTTATCACTGTATATAGATGATGGGGAGTTGCGTTGTTTAATTGGCCCCAATGGCGCGGGTAAAACCACACTTATGGATGTGATTACTGGAAAAACAAGGCCTGACAGTGGGTCGGTTTATTTTGGACAAACCATTAATTTATTAGAAATGGATGAACCTGCAATTGCCCAAGCAGGTATTTGTCGTAAATTTCAAAAACCCAGTGTCTTTGAAAATTTAACTGTCTTTGAAAATTTAGAGCTTTCATTGAAAGCGGGTAAAGGTGCTTGGGCAACTTTATTTGCAACTTTGGATGCAGAGCAGTATGACCGTATTGATGAGGTTCTTGAAATAATAGCCATGACCTCACTGCGGTTTCAACCAGCTGGTATACTTTCTCATGGACAAAAACAATGGTTGGAAATCGGTATGTTATTAGCACAGGAGCCTAGAGTCATGTTAGTGGATGAACCCGTGGCAGGAATGACACATCAAGAGATTGACCGCACCGCTGAATTATTGTTATCTCTACAAGGTAAGCATTCCGTCATTGTAGTAGAGCATGATATGGAATTTGTCCGCTCTATCGCTAATAAAGTGACGGTACTGCATGAAGGGTCTGTATTAACAGAAGGATCTATGGATGAAGTACAAAATGATCCTAGAGTCATTCAGGTTTATTTGGGGGAATAATGTTAAAACTTTCATCAATGAATCAATATTATGGCGAAAGCCATACTTTATGGGACTTGAGTTTAGATGTGCCAGTTGGTTCTTGTCTTTGTCTAATGGGGCGTAATGGGGTCGGTAAAACAACTTTGCTTAAAAGCATTATGGGATTAATTCTGGTACGAGAAGGTGTTATTACTATGGAGGGTAAAGATATTACATCGACCCGAGCAGAAAAGCGTGCAGAAATGGGGATAGGCTATGTGCCACAAGGTCGGGAAATATTTCCTCTATTAACAGTTGAGGAAAACCTTAAAACGGGGTTAAGAGCAGCGAGTAAAATGGGTATTAAAAAGGTGCCGGAACATATATTTGATATTTTTCCTGTTTTAAAACAAATGCTCAATCGTCGAGGTGGTGATTTATCTGGTGGTCAGCAACAGCAACTTGCTATAGGACGCGCTTTAGTTTTAAACCCAAAGCTATTAATACTTGATGAACCGACGAAAGGCATACAACCTAATATTGTAAGTGAAATTGGTGATGTGATTATTCGTCTAAATCGCAGTAAAGGAATTTCATCCCCTGAAGTGTTAGAAATCAAATCTGAAATACATGATGCCATTGCAAAAATAAATAAGGAGTTAGGTGTCACTGTGTTATTGGTCGAACAAAAATTACCCTTTGCTCGTAAAGTTGCAGATCAATTTTGTATTTTAGAACGTGGACGAAAGGTTGCGATAGGGAAAATGCCTGAATTGACTGATGATATAGTTAAACAATATTTAACAGTATAGAGGTCATGGTAATAAAAAGACTTTTTAGTAATCTGTTTTTTTTTACATTATGTTAGAACAGTCAAGGCAAACGGGTGATGTTGATAATAATGAACAACAGTTTGATAAGCCTGGTTGGAAGGCACAGTTAAACTTGGGGTTTGTACGTGCTCCCAATAAAACCTTGCTTGCTCGGCGTAGTCATTATGGGCCATAACAGTACAGCGTCCTTTTTATCCGGAAGGAGAGGTCTGTCATGTATATTTATTGCATCCTCCTGGCGGAATGGTAGCAGGGGATCACTTAACGGTAGAGGTTGAGGTTGATAAAGGAGCTCAAGCTCTAATAACCACACCCAGTGCAGGTAAAGTATACCGTAGTACCAGTCAAGCTGTTGTTCAAACAGTGTTTTTAACAGTTAAGCAAGGAGCAACTTTAGAATGGCTACCACAAGAAATGATCCGGGGAGTCGCTATTTTTGCGAAAGCTTGTTTTGGGCATCCCAGCCCAAGCA
>CAZZML010000354.1:0-3847 GCA_964654735.1 uncultured Roseivirgaceae bacterium
AGTTTCAAAGATGATACAAAGAATTCAAACAATCTTTCTTTTTTTAGTAGTTGTACTACTCATTACTTTCAATTTTTTGCCTTATTGGCAAAGCAATACCGAGGATATTACACTCTTTTCTTATGGCTACCAATTTACAGAGGGAGAAAATACAATACTTGAATTTGGACTATATACAGCTGTAGCTGTACTATCTGGCATAGGAGCATTAGTAGCCCTCATTGAGATTTTTATGTATAAAAATCGAATGCTTCAAATGATGATGAGTGTAATCAATTCATTTATATTGATGATTACCATTGGCCTTATGGCTTATTTTATTTATGAACTACAAAAATCTACTCCCGGCAAATTTGAACCCGGATCCTTTGCCCTAGCTATGGCTATGTTTATGAATATACTAGCTCGCAGGTTTATCCAAAAGGATGAAAATTTGGTAAGGAGTGTTGATAGGATTAGGTAGAATGTTATCAAACCTGACAGGTTTCGCTTGTTCCTAGCATCACCTATTTTTTTAATTAAAGTCCTACTTTATTAACCTGATTAATTCATGAATTATTCAGGTTAAAACCTGTTAGGTTTTAATAACCACAAAAAAGTAAACCCCACCGAAGCAGGGTTTAAGAGTTTCCTCTACGGCATATAGCCTTATTGTGAAAAGATTTCAAAAGGATAAAATCTTATATCCATAAAAATACTAATAAATTATTTAAGTCTAGTAAACATTCTTACTATTTTAATATTATTTAGCTATATTGTAGTGTTAAACTAACCTACAAAATAATGGGCACAACATTAGGACTCGATTTAGGCACCAATAGCATTGGTTGGGCATTGGTTGATGATACTAAAAATAGAATTTTAGGAATTGGTAGCAGAATATTTCCGGAAGGTGTTGTAAGGGATAAGGGCAAGGAAAAAATGTCGAAAAATGCTTCGAGAAGCATTGACAGACAAATTAGAAGGCAGTTTTATCGTAAAAGGTTACGAAAAATTAAATTACTTGAAACATTGATTGATTTAAAAATGTGCCCTCTTGAAATAAAAGATTTAAAACTATGGCAATATTACGACAAGAGCAAAAGAAAAGCAGGGCGGAAATTTCCTGCTACAGATAAATTTAATCAATGGCTTAAGCTCAATCCTTACGAGCTAAGAGCACATGCACTAGAAAAAGACTTATCTAAAGAAGAGTTTGGAAGAATTCTCTACCATCTTATCCAAAGAAGGGGTTTTTTGAGTAATAGAAAAAGCAAGGAAGAGGGTAAGATTTTTTCCGGTAAAGATGGTGTTTCGGGTATAAAGGACACAAAAGCAGTACTCGAAAGTAAAAACATTACACTTGGCACCTATTTACATTCTATTATACCAAAAGAAAATATTCCATATAAAAATATTGTGGATGAAAATGGCAAAGAAATAAGAGCGAGATCAAGATACACTTTACGCGAAATGTATAAGGAGGAATTTGATGAAATTTGGGGAAAGCAAGCCAAACAATTAGGAATTAAGGACAAGACTCAAACCATTAACAAAATAAGAATTGTTGGGAATCCATATTTTGAAAGGGAAAAGGAGCAGGGGCTAAAAAAGAAAATACAGCATAAGCTAGATTATCTTAAAAGTAAGGGAATAAAAGCTGAATTAATTATAGATGAGAAAAATTTATGTGACACAAGATTAATAAGTTCAATTGAAGTACCTCTTAAGGAATTTTTTGGCGGAGGAGAACAGCTAAAACAAGAATACAGTGTACTATTCTTTCAAAGATCTCTTCGTTCTCAAAAAGGTTTATTAAACGAGTGCACCTTTGAGCAAACAGTAAGAGACAATAGTGGGAAAGTTATCTATAGTGGAAAAAAACCATGCCCAAGCTCACATCCGCTGTTTGAATTAAAAAGAGCTTATGAATTTATTAACAACATTGAGTATGGAAATAAAGAGCACTTAACAAACGAACAAAATGAAATTGTAATAAACTTAATCAATTCAAAGGAAACTTTTGACTTTGCTGAAATACCAAAAAAACTTAATTTAACTCATGAAAAATTTAATTATGACGACAAGCATAAAGTTTCGGGCAATTATACTATTAAACACCTCAAACCTTTATTTTCAGATGAAGAATGGAATAAGGAATATAAAATAGTGATATATGGCGAAGAACATGTTGAATATGGATATGAGCGAATTTGGCATTGTTTCTATTTTTATGATAATAATAAAAAGCTGTTAGATAAACTCATTAAAGATTTTGGATTCGACAAAAAAAATGAAGAAAAAATAATTGGTAAGGAACAAACTGATGGAAGCAGAAAAGGAGGAATTACTTTAAAGGAAGGCTATGGAAACTTGTCGTTAAAAGCAATTAACAACATTCTTCCGTACCTTGACAAAACAGATAAAAAAGGCAATTATTACAAGCAAAATGAAGCTGTTTTATTAGCGGGTGTTAAAAATACGTTTGGCAAGCGCTGGGATAATTTCAAACAATTTCATCAAGAACTTGAAGACAAAGTAATTGCTATAAACAGGGATAAAATCAATAAAGAAGGAGAAGCCATCCAAAAAATAAAGGATTATTTAGCTGCTCCTGAAAATCACTTTGGATTTGAAAAAAATGACAATGCTTTTTTCGGATTATATCACCATAGCCAAAGTACCAAAGAAAAGCAGGAAATCAAAGAAGAGCTGGGAGATGTGCCTAATCTTAGAAATCCTATCGTACAAACAGCTCTTTACGAATTAAAATCATTATTAAAAGCAATAAAAAAGGATTACCTACAAAACGGTGAAACATTTAGCCAAATAAATGTGGAACTCGCCAGGGATTTAAAACAATCTAAAGAAAAAAGGTTGAATCAGGTATTTGTTAATGCAGAAAGAGAAAAAGAAAATGCATTGGCAAAAGAAGTACTGGATGAATTCGGATTGGCTCACTCTCGCAGAAATATACATAAGTATTTGCTTTGGAATGAACTTCAGGTAAATGGTGGGAGTGCTATTTGCCCTTATACGGGACTGACAATTAGCCTGACAGATTTGTTTGGAAAGGACAATCGTTTTCAAATTGAACATATTGTGCCTTACAGTAAATCTCTTGACGATAGTCTGGGTAATAAAACCCTTTGTGAATCGAAGGAAAATGCCAAAAAAGGCGAAAAAACACCTTATGAATTTTATAAAGACGAGAAAAAATGGGAAAAGATAAGTAATCGTGCTTTTAGCATATTACCATATAGTAAAGCAAAAAAGTTTACAAGTAAAACAACACATGAAACGGATTTTAAATCTCAAAAGTTAAATGACACTCGATATATCAGTAGAGAAGCAAAAAACTACTTAACACAAATTTGTGATAATGTAAAGGTATTCCCAGGTCAGCTTACTGCAGACTTGAGACATAAATGGGGATTAAATAACATCTTAACCCCTATTATTCATGTGGAAGATGACAATTTATACGGACCGCATTGGGCAGTAGAAAACGAAACAAAAAAATCTGTTACCTTCTTTCCTGTTTTTAATAAGAGACCCAGAAACGAAAAAGGTGAGTTTAATATAAGGGGTCAAGTACAAGGGAAAGAGTTTTCATCCAAATACCTTAACATAAAAGTAAAATTGCCTGGCCTTGAAAATGAGAAAAAATGGGAAGAAGGCAATTATTGGTTAACGCTCAAAGTAAATACCAAACTGAATAAAGCAGTTCAAATTTTAAAGTCTAAACCTCATGTGAAAAATAACCAAGTGTTATTGTTTGGCAAGGTTGAAAAAATAAATTTAGTGCCAAGTACTTAAAAGCTAAATTGGAAGCCAATAACGAAGAAAGCAATAAAAATTATTGGGC
>CAZZML010000355.1:0-3821 GCA_964654735.1 uncultured Roseivirgaceae bacterium
ATAAAAAAAGGCTATCTAATTAGATAGCCTTTCCTAAATATAAATAGTGAGTTATTCCTTCTATTCAGTTACAATAACGTAAACACCATCAGTTTTAATATAGTGTTTTGTGGGTGTTTCATTAGCGGAGCCCGTATATACACTATAAGTAACTAAATATTTTTGACCTTCATCAGCCGAAGCAAAATTATTAGCTAAAACATCAGCAATTGAATTAGTTATCTCTTCATCAGACCAAATTCTTAAATCGTAATTGCCATATTGAGCCATACTAGCCACTCCATCAGCGTTGATAGTAGCATAATTTGCAATAACCAAGTCATAATCCGCACCATTCATGGTGTATTTTATGGTATTATCTGGCACCCATTGCCCATCTATATTACCAAGTTGCAATACTTGTTGAATAGTGTTTGAATAGATGTTCCAATCCATCCCATCATACACATAGCGAATTAAAGTACCGTAAACGGTTCCACTTTTATACAAACCATAAGTAAAAGATTCAATATCTCCAGCCTCACGTGGGTTATAAAGGAATTTTTCTTTAAGAAAAATAGGAATTTTTATTTCGGCTTCATCATCACTAGAAAAATTAGCATAATTTTCTCCCATACTAGTATATTCATCATCAGTAAAACCAGAGGCTTGCTCCCAAGCTCCATCTGAATAAATGAATCCATCTTTCCAATAATTTACAGCTCCATTCCAATACTTATATTCTAAGAATACTAAATCACCATCACTTGGTGAAGCAAACGTTTGAGTAGTGTCTTCATACGATTCCAATACTGGGTATTTCCAATCTAAAAATTCAGTAATGTCATCAAAACTATCAAAATTGCCATAATTATGGCCTTGGTCATCATAGTCCTGATCGGTTACTTCATAAATAAATTGCACTTTTTGAGATTGCTTTGGAGCATATAAATTATACCCAACAATTGCAGAAGAGCCATTGCCTAATGCAGGGTGTTTTTCAGCCAATATATTAGGAATGCCTTCTTTAGCATCATCTTCAGTGCTGAAGTTTCCAAAATTTCCTGCATTTTCATTTCCAGAAAGGGCATAATCATCCTCACTAAGGACAAAGTCTAAGTCAACAACTATTGCAGTAGGATTAGCATCTAACTCTGCATTAATATCTTTAAGTGGGTCACAAGCTGAAATTACAAAAACAGCGAGTAACAATAAATACATATTTGAAATTTTCATTATTATATTAATTTAATATTTAAAACTTAACTCTTAATCCCATTGTCCAGGTTCTTCCAAAACCCATAAATACTCTGGCACTTGCTAAATCTGCAGCATCCCATGCATCTGGTACATATTCAGTATCAAAAGCATTATTCATTCTACCATTTAAGGACGCGTCTAAATTACCTAATTTAAACCCATAACGGAATCCAAAATCGAACAAACCATAAGCAGGTAATTTTAATGCTTGCACATTAGTTTCGCCAGCACCAGGAGCATCCCCTCTTTGTAAAGCATCAAATCTAGCGTAGAGGTTATCTGCATAAGTAAAGTCTCCATTAACTGAAAAGCCATCAAATAGCTCATAGTCAAGGCCTATGGCAGCTGTGGTTTGCGCAGCATCTCCAACTTTAACATCTTTTATGTAAAGGTCAACAGTTCCAATTTCATCATTATTTTCATCAAAAACAGGAACATCGATTAAATCATTTTGCCATCTCCAGTTTCCTAAAGAAACAGAACCTCTCATTTTTAATCTAGAGGTTGGGTTATAATAAAATTCAGCTTCAACTCCTTGGTGAATTGCATTTACACCTAATACATTAACTGTAACGTCTTCACCTGAAGGAACTTGAATTCTTTGGGTAAATGTCTTATCTCTCCAGTTAGTGCTGTATGCGTTAAAATTTACTCCACCTTTACTATATCTAATGCCATATCCGGCTTCTAAGCCAAGTACTTTTTCATTTACAGCATTAGGGTTTGCTTCATTTGTAAAACTTGTAAATACACCACTAAAGAAAGGAGCACGCTCAAAATAACCTGCATTTACAAAAACATTGTGATGGTCGTTTAGATTATAATTTGCTCCAGCTTTAAAAACATACCCCAAGAAATTTTCAGTTTCACTTACTTGATTACCTGGAGTATATTGGAAATAATCTTCTCTGGTGTAAGATGAATTAGATACAGATGCTGAAGCAAACATGGTAAGCGCATCCAGCGTGTATTCACCTTGTGCAAAACCACCTAGCCACTTTACGATACCATCATTATTGTACGCAAATTTATCACCAACACCAATCACTTGATTAGGGTTATTTACATCTCTGGTATTAATAACAAAATCACCACCTAGGAGGTTTGTAATTTCTCTAAAATGTTTGCCTCTATAATAGCGACCATCAATACCAGCAGATAACACAAAATTACTTCCAATTTCTTTTGTTAAAACTGATAATAAACCATACCAGTTATGATCGTTACGAGAAGCTCTCAAATAAGCTTCTGATTCATTTCCATTGGCAGCAGCAGCCTCATTAACAGATACGATATTGTCTAAGTCGATGTATCCATAAGTTGGGCCATCACCTCCTGTACGTACTTGGAATAAGTCTAAGTTATTACCAGCAATACCACCACCACCACCAGTACCAAATGAGACATAGGCAGTAGTTGCTAATTCTGTAGTTTCGTTTATTGTCCAATAGTGATTTAAAGAAATTTGAGGTTTGTGATAAAAGTTGTCTTCAACTTGCACGACTTCTCCTCCTAATTTACCCCAATCATTGTTTTGCCTTCTTCCGTTTGGGCTGTTCTTAAACGTAGTGTAAGGAAGATAGTTTTGGCGCTGTCCGTGTTTTTGCTGTGCTCCAATTACTGTAAATGTAACTAGATGGTCATTATTTATTTTTTTTGCAATATTCATAAAATAAGACCATCCTAAGAATTGTAGTCCATCTGCATAATTTTCTCCCTGAGTTCTAGTACCTTGAAGTGTCATTGCCCATCCCTTATCGTTTACACCTGTAGATAAGGAAATCCCCACTTTATTATACAAATTATTACCAGTACCAATAAATACAGATCCTCCCTTTTGAGCATCTGTTGCTTTTGATACAATATTAATAGTGCCACCCACAGAAGGCACAGCAATTTTAGAAGCTCCAAGACCTCTTTGCACTTGCACAGAACCCGTTACATCAGAAAGCCCAGCCCAGTTAGACCAATACACACGACCATTTTCCATATCGTTTACAGGCACACCGTTAATCATAACAGCTACGTTCTCTGAATCAAAGCCTCTAATTCTAATTCTAGCATCGCCAAAACCACCTCCAGCTTTAGTTACATAAATCCCTGGTGTTCCTTTTAATATTTCTGGAAATTCCTGACTTCCTAACTTCTCTTCGATATACTCTCCTTTAATAGTAGAAACAGCAACAGGTGTTTTTCTGTCAATGGCTACCGAAGCAATAACTTCAATTTCACTTAATCCAATAGTATTAGATGATAAGTTAATAGTGCCAAGATCAGTTGTTTGGCCTGCATTTACAGTAACCGATTTATTAATAGAACTGTAACCAATAAACGAGATGTTAACTGTAACATTTCCTGTAGCAACATTATTAATAGTAAAATAACCATCAAGGTCAGTTGTAGCTCCTTGTGTTGTGCCGCTAATAACAGCGTTCGCTCCAATAAGTGACTCATTGGTTTCGGGATCAAGGATTCTGCCCTTAATCGTTCCTGTTTGTGCAATGGCAAAAGAACTGAATGCCATTAAACACATAATTAGTAGATTTCTCTTCATTCTTATTAGGTTTAATTGATTAATATAA